>JAEZKI010000357.1 GCA_023415525.1 Bacillota bacterium
ATGTGGAACAGCCTATTAGACATTTTAGTAGAGAAAGTAAAAGAGGGGGTAGAGGTTTGTATTATTTATGATGATTTTGGATGTGTCAATACCTTACCTTATAAGTACAATGAGAAGTTAGAAAAACTAGGCATTAAGGCACGTGTATTTAACCCCTTTACTCCGTTCATATCTACTATGATGAATAATCGCGATCACCGAAAAATCACGATTATTGATGGGTATGTAGGCTTTACGGGGGGAGCCAATTTAGCAGATGAATATATTAATGCAAGACAGCGTTTTGGACATTGGAAGGATGCAGCTATTTGCATTAAGGGAGAGGCAGTATGGAATTTAACCATGATGTTTTTACAGGCTTGGGATTTTGGACAAGATCAAATAGGGAACTATGAGCTTTATAGGCCTCATAACTATCATCCCACCCCATTTCCTTCAGATGGCTATGTGCAGCCCTATGCCGATAGTCCTTTAGATGGAGAAACCATTGGTGAGAATGTGTACATTAATATGATACATCAAGCTAAAGACTATATTTATATTAATACGCCATATTTGATTGTAGATAATGAGATGATTACGGCTTTGACACTTGCTGCTAAAAGTGGAGTAGATGTACGTATCGTGACGCCTCATATTGAAGACAAGTGGTATGTCCATATTGTTACAAGAGCTTATTATGCTCAGCTCATTGAAAAAGGGGTAAAGATTTATGAATATACGCCAGGCTTTATTCATGCAAAAACTTTTGTAGTAGACGATGAGTTAGGTGTTGTAGGGACCATTAATATGGATTATCGTAGCCTTTATTTACATTTTGAATGTGCAGCATGGCTTTATAAAACTAAGTCTGTTCTTCAGATTAAAGAGGATTTTTTAGAAACATTAAAGATTTGTACACCTATTACTTTGGAAGATACAAAGAAGGTAGGCTGGGGTAAACGGTTATTACGCAGTATTCTAAGGCTATTTGCACCACTTATGTAATAATTAAAGAAGAGACAGGGAATAACCTATTAAATAAGTAGTCCCTGTTTCTTTCTCTAATTAAAAACCTTCTATTTAAAGTATAATTTTTGCTATGGGGTGGACTAAGGCTATTTCATTATTTATAGGGCTAAATACTTATTGTCATAATGAATCATCATAAAATTAACGAGAATTATATTTAAATAAATAAAAACATATAAATATTTATTAAAATTGTAAACTTTATTTGAAATAAGTGCTATACTTATAATAAGTGACTGAGTATAAGAGAGGGTGAGGCCCTTGGAGATTGGAGTAGTCTAGAATGGTGGAAAGATAATGAAGGATTGGGGGAGTTACATGTTGCAAAGTATGAAAATAAAAGAAAAGGAGAGGAATAAGTATGAAGTAGAGAGAAGGCAGTCTCCTCGGTACACCTGTAACATACCTGCTGTAATTAGAAAAGGTACAGGGCGGTTCAAAGGAACAATCACCAATATTTCTATAGGTGGTGTAGAAATACACCTAGAGAATCTGATAAACATCCAAGAATTTATAGTAGATTTTAAATTAAATAACATGATTTTAAGCATATATTGTGAAGCAGTATCCTTGCAGGAAAATGAAAACCATGAAATCATTCTACATACCAAGTTTCTCATTATACCAACAGAGGTTAGAAGGTACTTTACAGATTTGCTTGTAACATCTGAAATTCGATTTAGGCCTATTATAAATAAGAGTGTTGATTTCTGATAGACAAGATATAGGAAAGGTTTGTATAATGAAGTACAAAGTAAGTTTAAAACAAAAGGGATAGTGGTTAGTCAAAAATACGACTGAACGCTATCCCTTTTATTGCAGTTACTTCTGATTAGAAAGAGTTGTTTTTTCTAACATAAAGCGGATAAAAGTTTGGGCTACCAATGAGAGGGTAGTCTTATGTGTATAAACTAGACCAATGGAACGAGGCGCATGACGCAAGGATAAATCCAGTTGCATAAGCGTTCCTTGTTTTAAGTCTTCTTCTACAAAATTTTTTATCACAGAGGTAATACCTAATCCTAATTTGGCACATTCAATAAGGAAACTCATATCCCCAGCAATGATGTCAGGTATAATATGCAAGCCTTGTTCTTCTAAAAGTTTTTCTACATAGAGGCGGGTGACACTTTCATTGGATAGAAAGAGGAAGGTGGCACTTTGACAGAGCTCTGGTAAGGAAAGCTGCTTGATGGTTGCATAATATTGAGGGCTACAAACAAAAATATCTTCTATCGTTTGAATAGGAACAAAGGTAAGATCCTTGTTTAAGGTGGAGGAGCTGACAATAGCTAGGTCAATATCCCCTTTATCCACTAAAGAAAGGGTATTACTGGTGATATCATTGACTAATTGCAATTGAATAGGAGGATACTTTTTCATAAAATCTTTTAAATAAGGAAGCAAAAAATGAGTACCAAGGGTTTGACTCACTCCCAGTTTGAGATGCCCATCTTCTAGGTGTTTTAGTTTAAGGAGCTGTTTTTCACCTGCTTCAATGGCTTCAAATCCCTTTTGGAGCTGACTATAAAAAAGACTTCCCTCAGGAGTAAGAGATATCCCTTTAGATTGCCTATAAAAGAGCTTCACCTCGAGTAGGTTCTCTAGATTTTTCATGGCTTTACTAATGGCAGGTTGAGAAAGATAGAGGGCCTCAGCTGCTTTTGAAAAACTTTTATATTGAGCGACTGAGTAGAAAATTTCATAAAGATGAAGTTGAGACATAAGTAGGACCTCCTAGAAAAGTATGACTTTTACTTAAAAAAGGA
>JAEZKI010000100.1 GCA_023415525.1 Bacillota bacterium
GCGTATAGGAATGTGCGATGATTGTGGCGCTTTTTTAGATGAAACACAGTATCTAATCAGTAACTACTTCGCTAATAAAGAGAGCGTTGTCGAACTACACAGTTATCAAACGGGTGAGGCCTTACTCCATGATTTTGGGATAGGAGATTTTCAGTTGGATCTTATTTTCTTAGATATTGATATGCCTGGAATAAATGGCATGGATCTAGCTGGAAAAATACGAAGTCAGGATCAAAAAGTACTCCTTGTTTTTTTATCTGGATTAGAGGAAAGAGTATTTGAAACGTTCAAGTTTTCTCCTTTTCGCTTTATTCGCAAGAAAAAGGTAGGTGAAGAGCTTAAAGAATGCTTGGATAAAGTCATAGATTATTTTAATCATAACAAGGAAATATTTACTTTTAAGTCACAAGAAGGACTTATACGACTACCCATTGAGGATATTTTATATTTCTCATATTTTAAGCGGCGTGTAGAAATATATACATTCCATAAACAGTATTCTACCGTCTCTTTAATATTTAAGGAGATTATAGAACAATTTAAGGATAGAGGGTTTATCCCTATTCATAGAAGTAGTATGGTCAATGTAAAATATATAAAGACGGTTAACAAACTCTATATTGTTTTAGATAATAATCAGAGATTGTCCATTAGTCGTTATAAGTACAATGAAGTATTTGAAGCTTTTACAAATTATGCAAAGTAGGGGATATTAATGAGTAATGAATGGTTATGGGGCTTATTTGAGTTTGTGGTGACTTTAATAGAGATTTATTTATTAGATATATTTCTTAACACGTGTTTAGTACATAAAAAAGAGGTACCAACCTATTGGGATAAGATAGGTGTAGTAGTAATAGCAATTATTATTATGGTAATAGGTAATACGATAAGTTTTATTCCGAAAGTAGGGATAGCTTTAGGACTATATATTTCTTATGCCTATTTACTCTATGAAGGACAGTTAAAAATTAAGTTTATTTACTCTGTGTTATTTTATATTTTAGTAGCTATAATTGATATTATTTTTTTTCAACTAGCGTCTATTCTTTTTAATATTGAAAGTCAACAAATTATTGAAGAGAATAATGGGTATCGCTTAGTCATTTGTATTTTAAATAAACTAATTCTTTTTGTTTTTAGTAAAAGTATTTTCAGAAATAGAGTAAAGAAAGTATCTGCTATCCCTAAAAAGATTTGGCAACTTATCTTTTTTATTTTTACTGCAGGAATGGTAAGTTTATTAGCTATTAGTGAAATTGCAATGGAAATTCCTAATAATATATCTGCTACTTTTTGCTTGATTATTATTGCACTAGGTATTTTTATATGTAATGTAGTCGTTTTTTTCTCTTTCGAAGAGGTTTGTGAGTATTTTGCTAAAAGTAAGGAGTATGAGCTCGTTGAATGTCAAAATCAAATGCTCACCCGGGCTGTTCAAGAAAATGAGGAATACCAAAAAGATGTACGTAAGATGCATCATGATTTTAACAATCACTTAAGCTGTATTGATATGCTCTTGCAAATGGATAATGTGGAAAAAGCTAGAAGATACATACAAGGTATGTTGGTGTCAGCTAGTGAGAATAAAAGGATCATTCGATTGGGTAATGAGATTGCTGAGGCTGTTGTAAATCAAAAATATCTTCTGGCGCAAAAACAAGGTATTGCTTTTGAGGTAATAGGAAACCTTGAAGAGAATCTACAAATCGATGCAGTGGACTTATGTGCTCTGCTAAGTAATGCTTTAGATAATGCCATTGAAGCGAGTTTAAGAATGGAGGAGAAAAATAACAGGAATATTCAGCTAGAAATGAAACCCTATAAGGATTACCTTATGATAAAAGTAAGCAATACAGTAGCAGAGGATGTAAATGTAAAAAATCTCAAGACTTCCAAGGCAGATAAAAGTCAACATGGAATTGGTATGCTTAGTATGAAGTCTGTTGTAGAAAAATATGAAGGTTATTTAAAATATGAATGCGAAAATAGGCGGTTTAATGTTTCTATGATGCTTAATATAAAGGGCAACTAAACCATTCGTACATAAAAAGCTACCATTCGTACATATTTTTACACAAAAGAGAATAATAAGTATAAAATACAAACAAGAGGTGAGAAACATGCTAAAGATGATAAGTGAAGATTTTTCTTTGGTTCTTGTAAGAAATCGTTTGATTTCTGAAGAAGACCGAGAAGTTTATATTTATGGCATTGAGCTCCTTCTTGCAGGTTTAGGAACAACCTTTGCACTTATTTTTCTAGGTATTCTTTTTAAGCAGTTAGAATTCACAGTTCTTTTCATGTTAGTTATGACGACAGTCCGTGCTTATTCAGGAGGGTATCATGCTAACAGTTATAGTAGGTGCTTTTTAGTGACTTGCTTAGGGGATATAGGAGGAATGTTCCTAAATATGAGGTTGCTACCTAGTATAAGGCTGGGCGGAAGTATATTTTTTCTTATAGTTGCTTTAGTTGTATTAGGGATTGTAGGTTCTTTAAATAGTCAAAAAAATCCTAAAACGCAACAAGAAATGAAAAAACGAAAGAGAAATGTACGTTTGTTAATCAGTTTTGATGTAGGTTTAGCAAGCTTCTTTATATTAAGAGATAGCAAAGTTTACGGAGAAGATTATTTTGCTATAGCTTATACTTTATTTTTTATTACTATTTTAATGGTGATAGCACTTTTACAGAGGAGGTATTTTTATGAAGGCATGGAAAGAAAAAGTTCTTAAAGGTGTTGTAAAAATGGCAGACAAAGCGGTAGAAGGTGCAAATGGCTCTAAATCAACATGGTGGTCTTATGAACCTACAATGCCACAAAAGTTAAGAAAGAATAAAGGTTTAAAGTAAGAAGGTACATAGTATTTAGGGGAGAGATTTTAAAAGAGAAATAAGAGCCCCAAAGGTTTTTTTTATTAAGAGAAGGTGCAGATAGAAGGATAAGAGAAGGCTATAAGCTTTTTCTTATCCTTTTTTAGTGTGCATTGTATGATTTTGGTTTATAATAGGAAATACTAGACAGTAGATTAAAAAGACAACGAGGTATGAACATGAAAGCATTAAGTGTATTTGATATTATTGGACCGAATATGATAGGGCCTTCCAGTTCTCACACTGCAGGCGCTTTAAGACTAGCCCGGGTGATGTATAAGCTAGCCGCTGAGCCTATTCAAGAAGTAACCTTTGTATTATATGGGTCCTTTGCTAAAACTTATAAAGGGCATGGCACGGATAAAGCTTTGGTAGCAGGGCTTCTTGGAATGGGCGAAGAGGATGAGCACATTAAGGAGGCCTTTCACTATGCCCAAGAAGCAGGTTTAAAGTATCATTTTGAAATCAGTGAGAGTGTCCACTATAAACATCCTAATACAGTAGAAATAAGTGTTAAGGATAGCAAGGGAGAAAGAATAAGTTTAACTGGTTCCTCCATAGGCGGAGGAGCCATTAGTGTGGATAAAGTAAACGGAATAGAAGTCTTCTTTACAGGAGAGTATTATACTTTATTTATTACTCACCAAGATCGCCCCGGGGTAGTAGCACATATTAGTGAATGCCTAAGTAAATGTGAAATTAATATTGCCTATATGCGTCTTTATAGAGAACAAAAAGGGACAATGGCATCTACCATTATTGAAGCCGATGAACCTTTATCAGAGGAAGTGCTTGAGGCTATTGAAGCAAGTCCATCTATTTATAGTGCAAAAATTTTTCATTTATAAAGCAAAAGAACACATAGAGAGGAAGAAATGAAGGAGAAGGATATGGACTTTATTAATGCTATAGAATTACTTGATTATTGTGAGACAAAAAAAATAAGCTTATCGGAGGCTATGCTTGAAAGAGAAATAGAATTATTTGGTTTATCAGAGGAGAAAGTATGGCATAAGATGCAACATGCTTATGACATCATGAAGCGTTCCACTCATCTTCCCTTAGAACAAGACTTAAAATCTATGGGTGGGCTTTTAGGCGGAGAGGCAAAAAGGCTATATAAGCGTTATGAAAAAGGACAATCCATTTGTGGTCAGCTTATGTCAAAGGCCATAAGCTATGCAGTAGGGGTACTGGAAGTGAATAGTTCTATGGGACTTATTGTAGCAGCACCTACTGCTGGGTCATCAGGTGTCATTCCTGGTGTGTTTCTTGCTCTTCAAGAAGAATATGACCTGGAGGATGAGGTCATGGTAAAAGCACTTTTTAATGCAGGAGCTATAGGTTATTTGATTACACGGAATGCTACGGTTTCAGGAGCAGAAGGGGGATGTCAAGCAGAGATAGGTGCGGCTTCCGCTATGGCGGCTTCAGCTGTTTGTGAACTCATGGGAGGAAGTCCAAAAGAATGCTTAGATGCAGCATCTACTGCCTTAACCAATATTTTAGGCTTAGTTTGTGACCCTATTGCAGGCTTGGTTGAAGCCCCTTGTCAAAAACGTAATGGGATGGGAGCCTCAAATGCCCTTATTAGTGCAGAGATGACATTGAGTGGAATTAGCCATCTTATTCCTTTTGATGAAACCATAGCTGCTATGTATAAGGTTGGAAGAAGTATGCCTAGTGAGTTAAGGGAGACAGCTATGGGAGGGGTTGCCGCTACACCTACTGCCTGTCAGCTTTGTAAAGGAATTTTTGAAAACTAAAGAAGAGCATGTTCTAAAAGATAGGCCTATCCCATAAATTTATAAAAAGGGGATGATGAAAATGATACAGGGATATGTCTTATTAATTGGAATTTGCATGGTGGCAATAGGAGTAATTATTTTAAATATGAAGATTGTTCTTAAAAATCCATGTCAATCACTTAAGACAATCTGCTTTCTACTCTTTGCCTTTTCTTTATTTCGCTACGTGACACTGATTGTCTATGGAGACAGTCCAAGTTATGAGCAATTAGTGAGCTTGCGTTATTTTTATTTTGCCACGAGTATAGGCCTTACGATGACTATGGCATCTGCTATATGGTATGTGGTGCCACTTTATCAAAATAAAATAAAATACGGGAAGTATTTAGCTCTTTTTACGCCATGGATTCTTTTTTACTTAGGGCTCATTTTAAAACAGCCTACCCGTATTGTGCAAGGTAAGAATTATGGTTATGTTCTAGAGCTTTTACAGCCTTATTCTTTCTATTTGGCCATTATGCAGAGTGCCTTTATAGGTATAGCTCTTTTGCTTTGTGGGGTGGGTATAGTCAAGTATAAGCACATTGAGATCCGGGTAAAACTCTTTATTCTTGTTTTGGCCCAATTGACACTTCTTTTAGATGGATTAACATACTTTTTACCTATTTTACATACGTTCCCACCTTTTACAGTCAGTGAGGTCTTTGGGTTTTTAGCTGTAGGCTATGGGCTAAGTGGTGGAGAAGTAAGGGGAAAAATATAAGACATAAAGGAAAAATAAGCCTTCTTAGAAATAAATCTAAGAGGGCTTATTTAGGTTTTAAAGAAAAATACCTATTTAAAATATAAAAGATTTTAAATAGGTGTTCGCCTTAAAGAAGATATTCATACTTTTTGATAATACAGATACCACCTACATCTGGTCCCGTATTGACACCAATAGTGGTTCCAATAAGACTATAGGGTTCATCAAGGGTGATATCTAAAGAAGAGCAAAGGGCTTCCTTTAGAAGATCTGCATAGCCTTCGTTATCTGCATGAGCAAGGGTGATATGATACATTTCAGGATGATCAGCAACATAATCTATCGTTTCTTCTACGATTTTAGCCATAGCCTTTTTAGTTCCTCTTACCTTGCCACTAGGAAATAATAAGCCTTCTTGTAAGTAAATAAGAGGTTTAACATTGAGCATGCTTCCTAAAAGAGCAGCAGCTTTGCCAATACGGCCACCATTTTCAAGATAATCCAGCGATTCAACAAAGAAGAAAATGCGAGCCGTTTCTCGAAGTTTAAGAGCCGTTTCTACAATGGTGTCAAAAGGTAAGCCATTAGCAATCATGCGCCCAATTTCTTGGACAAGTAGACCTTGGCCTGCAGTAGCATTTAATGAATTAATAATTGCGATTTGAGCATTAGGATAATTTTCTAAAATAAGTTCACGAGCATTTAAAGCAGCATTATGAGAACCACTAAAATGCGCAGATAAATTGACACAAATAATGCTTTTGCCGACTTCTACTAAAGGCTTAAAATGTTCTACGTAATCATTGATAGCAGGTAAAGATGTTTTTGGAAAGGTTTTTTCTTGACGAAGCTTTTTGTAAAAATCTGGTACAGATAATTCTTTTATTTCTTTATGATAAGTTATTTGATCAAAGGACACATAATAAGGAATAATGTGTACATTGTATTCCTTGACAAGAAGCTCAGGAAGGTCACATGAACTATCACTTAGTAGTACAATTTCAGACATATATTCACCTCCTTCTATTAAATTGTCCTCCTATCCATATTAATATGCATAGGTAGAAGCTGTCAATTCATAAAATAAAACTTATTTTTCAGATTTCAATTTGTTCTTTTCACCCAAGGCTATGCATATATTTAGTGTAGTGAGGGTTAAAGGGGGAGAACATAGATGCTATCTTCAAGTTTAGAAAAATATCTCATGTGCCTATATAAGATGGGGGAAGCTGAAAAAGAACTAAAAAGTACTGATGTTGCCAAACAAATGAATCAGCCACTTCAAAAAACGATTCAGGCGTTACAACGGATGCATTATCAAAAATATATTGTTTATTCTCCCTATCAGCCTCTAAAAATAACGGATCAGGGTAAAGAAATGGCACAGTATCTTATTGCAAGAGGCCAGCTTATCGAGGAATTTTTGGATTTTCTACAAGTCCATACCAATAAAGAGACAGAAAAGGAAGCTATGGAGCAGTACCTATCTTATGAAACTTTGAAGAGTATTGAAAGATTTATACTTCTCAGTAGGCAATATCCTGAGATATCAGAGCGATATAGTCTTCTACTTAAAAAGAGCATAAAGCATCAACTCCTACCCACTCTACCCGAAAATGAGCGTCTTTGAGAATAGCCTAAGCTATTCTTTTGGTACTATAAAAGTGTAGTTGTTAAGTCAGTATAACTGATAAGACAGCTGCACTTATTTTTATTATAATTAAGGGAAGTAATTGGCCTAGCGGGGTTCTTTTTGGATTAACCACATCCGTAATAAAAACTGTTAGCCATCCCTTATTATGAACATTCGATTAAGCAGGTTGAAACCAATAATGGCTTTCGTGTAACGAACCAAAATGAGTGGTAATAAGTGTAGATGGAGGCCATTACAAATCTTTAGAGGGGGTTTTACATGATTAGTGTAGGCATTGATATTTCAAAAGGAAAAAGTATGATCTGTATTTTAAAACCATATGGAGAAGTTGTAAGAAAACCCTTTGAAATAAGTCATACAGAAAAAGATTTATTAGAACTTACAAGCATGATTAAAGGGTTAGATGGTGAAGTTAGAGTGATTATGGAAGCCACAGGAAATTATCATCTTCCAGTACTAAGTTTTTTGAAAGAGCAAGAAGTCTTTGTATCCGTTATCAATCCACTAGTTATGAAAAAGTACGTAAGTACTGTTTTACGTAAAGGAAAGACAGATAAGCTAGATTCTATAAAGATTGCTAACTATGGGATAGATCATTGGTTCCATTTAGAGAACCAAGAAATGAGGGAAGATACATATGTAGAGTTAAGATTATTAGGAAGACAGTATGCCCACTACATAAAAATGCGTATAGAGAGCAAACAGGCATTAACAAACATGCTAGATTATACAATGCCAGGGATAAAAACATTATTAGTAAGTCGATCTGATAAGCCAGAAAAGGATAAGCTATGTGATTTCGTAGAAAAGTACTGGCACTATGATAATATCACCAATAAAAGTGAAAAGCAGTTTGTGAATAGTTATAAAGAGTGGGCAAAAAAGAAAGGATACCATCAAAGCGAAAGCAAAGCAATAACCATCTATGCTTTAGCTCAGCAAGGTATCCCCACACTAAATTCCAATGCTTCATCGACCAAAATGTTAGTATTGGAAGCAGTTAGAGTTCTTCGAGAAATCGAGAAAACTCTATATAAGATTCTATCACAAATGCAAGAACTAGCAAAGAGTTTAAGGGAATATGAAGTGGTTAGGAAAATGGAAGGTGTAGGAGAAGTGTTAGCACCAAGACTCATTGCAGAAATAGGAGATGTAAGACGGTTTTATAGCGGTAAAGCATTGATAGCATATGCAGGAATAGATGCACCACCTTATCAGTCAGGGCAGTTTGTAGGCACGCAACGTAAAATCTCCAAACGAGGCTCATCAGTATTACGTAAGACAGGATATGAGGTAATGAAATGCTTGAAAAGCATAAAACCAAAAGAAGATGTGGTTTATATATTTATGATAAAAAAAGAAAATGAAGGCAAAGCAAAGAAAGTAGCAAAAATGGCAGGACTCAATAAATTTCTAAGGATTTATTATGCAAGGGTAAAAGAAGTATATAGTGAATAAAATTTAAAAAGCCAAAGAATAACTAAGCTGGGATAAAATGCACATTATGCTGGCTTATTTGTGTGCAATGAGATACAGGGAAAATAAATCTAAAAACCTGCAAGAAAGCTATTGATTTTTCTTAGCAGGTTTTTATGTGACATAGTTACAGATAGAAAATAAAATACTTGCTATAATTTAAATAGAAAATTGTTAAGCTAAGAAAGGTTCTAAGAATTATGCAGTAAATCAGAAGGGAACAGTACAAAACTGAAGTTGTCGAAGATGAATATGGCAGGCCTAGGAACCGTCATGATGAAAAGGGTCATGAATGACAGAAATGTTAATTCTTTAGAAACTTTTATGCAACATGCATTAGACAAAGGAATCCGTTTAGTAGCATGTACCATGTTCATAGATATTATGGGAATTACAAAAGAAGAATTGATAGATGGTGTTGAGTTCGCAGGCGTGGTTACTATTATTCAGATGGTTATTTTGAGATTGATGAATAGCCATCTGAACAAAAAGATAGGAGAAGTGTTATGTTTATTTGGAAAAAGAATAAGTGCTCAGAGATGAATTGCATTATGCAGTATGTAGAAGATGCTATGCAGGGAAAGAAAACAACATGTCCTACCAGTGATTATAAACTACATAGACGAGTAATAGAAACCTTTGAAAAGCTATTAAAAAATGAAGAAAGAATGTCACATGCTGCAAAAGAGATACTTGAAGTTGAGAGTTCCATTAGTTCCTTTGAGGTAGAGATGACGCATAGATCTAATGAACTTATGGATTTTGTAGGCAAGATGGAGGCTGTTAGTGAATCCAATCTGGCAGTTGTGGAAGGAACAAATGCAACCATGAGCGAAGTGACAGGATCTATTGATGTGGCAGCAAATACATTAACACAATTAAAGAATGAATCAGAAAAATTTGCTGAGAAAAACCACAAGAGCGTACTATTATTACACCAGGTTAGTGAACTGAAAGAAAACGTTATTGAAGATACAGGCCAAATGAACAAAAAGATTGACCAACTTCTAGAATTAGCAATTGAAGTAGGGAAGATCGTAGATAGCGTACAAGCTATTGCGAATCAAACAAATTTATTGGCTCTTAATGCAACCATTGAAGCGGCACGTGCGGGTGAACAAGGAAAAGGCTTTTCGGTAGTAGCTGAAGAGGTGAGAAATCTTGCAGATGATACAAAGAAGAAATTGAATGGTATGAGAAATTTTGTTGGGAAAATACATACAGCTGCAAATGAAGGGAAAGAAAGTATGAATAGAACAATTAGTTCTACAAATCAGATGAGTGAAAAGATAGATCTTGTTGCCGGGGCAATTGATGAAAATATAGGGATGATGTATGAATTAGTAAAATCTGTTACAGGTATTAGTGAAACGATGCAGGAAATAAAAGATTCTACTTTGGAAATTGATAAAGCAATGGAATCATCTAGTAATGATGCACAGAAGTTAAGAGTAATGACTCAGAATATTCACAGAGATGCAGCTTCAAGTGTGGAGTATGCAAGAAATATTTCAAAAATTGATGATAGACTGGCATTCATTAGATTAGATTTATTTGAAGAACTTAAAGATGGAAAACATGCTATTAAAAATCAAGAAGTAGTTGACGTGTTAGAAAAAGCAGGTCAATCGTCCTAAAGTTGTAAAGGGTTGGAAG
>JAEZKI010000112.1 GCA_023415525.1 Bacillota bacterium
TTTAGAAACACTTGGACAAGCTGGCATTCCCATTCAATCCACCTGTGGAGTAGAGGGTGGTTACAAAATTATTGATACCTATATTATAGATAAAAAAATATTAAATGAGCATGATTATGACTTTATCATAACTGCTTTACAAGGATTATTGAGTGCCTATACCAATAAAAGTGTGGAACAGACAATGGATAAGATATTTCCATTTTATGATAGCAAGAATAATCCGATTAAGGTGGATTTTAGTGTAGCAAATGAAAAGGAGGAAATAAATAGTTATATAAAATTATTAGAAGAAGCTATAAGACAGCAAAAAGGAGTTGTATTTCAATATACAAATAATGAAAATGTAAAAAAACAGATTCAGGTAGAGCAGGTGAGGCTTGAGTTTAAATGGTACAATTGGTATTTGGTTGCTTTTTATCCTAAATATCAAGATTACTGTATGTTTAAATTAATTAGGATGGAGGAACTTAATGTTATAGATAAAAAAATCACCTTAAATCATATGGATATTATAAATGATAGGATGATACAGGATGAGCGAAAAATTATCTCCATTACTCTGCGTGGTAATGCAAGTATAAAATCTAAATGTAAAGAATATTTAAATGGTAAAATAAGCAAAGAATATGTGAATGGTGATTTTGAGTTTTATTTTTCAGTCCCTGAGAGTGAAAACTATTGGTTGGGTGTTATTCTTTCTTTTGGAAATAACGTTACAGTATTAGAACCTAAAAGTGTTATTAAACGTATTTTATCAACTTGTAATGAGGTCAAGAGAAATTATGAGGTGAAAATTTGAATACCTATTCTAGAGAGGAAGCAAAAAAAAGATTATTACAATATCATAATATAGATGGCAATGAAAAAATGACGGGAATAGATGGCGTTAAAAAGATAATGCTGAGGCTTGGAAGTATTCAATATGACCCGTTAAATGTAGTTAGTCGTAATGCAGATCTTGTATTACAAGCACGAGTAGAGAACTACAAGCCAGACTATTTATATGCCTTATTATATAAAGAACATAGTCTATTAGATGGATTTGATAAAGAGATGTGTATTTATAATACAAGGGATTTTTCACGTTTTTCGAGAGTTCGTGAGCAGCATACTTTGTCAGTTTTGAATGTTTTAAGACATCGTGGTCAAATGGGGGGATTAGATTTACTTGATGAAGTAAGAAATTTTGTAAAAGTGCATGGATTGACAGGAATAAAAGATATTTCTATTGGGGAAGTACGTGAAAGTCGGTGGGGACATAAGAAATTATCTAGTGCAGTACTTGATTATCTTTTTAATGCAGGTGAATTGTGTGTTGCAGATAAAAAAGGAACGCAGAAATATTTTGATATAACAGAACGAATGATTAAAGCTGATTTTATTAAAATGGATGAGATGTCAATAGAAGAATTTTTAGATTGGTATATTACAAGGCGAATAAATTGCTTAGGATTTGTGTGGAATAAGAACGGTGGCGCTTGGCAAGGTCATTTTCTAAGTAATAAAGAAATACGAAAGACTGTTTTAGACCGATTAGTAGAAAGGAATATGATTAGTACTTTCCGTATAGAGGGTATTCAGGATATATTCTATGCAAGTAATGATCTTGTTACTAATCCAAAGAATAAAATGCAGGCAGACTATTCTCGTTTTATTGCACCACTTGATAATATTATGTGGGATCGAAATATGCTGGAGAAGGTTTTTGATTTCGCTTATAGATGGGAAGTATATATACCTGTCTCAAAAAGAAAGTATGGTTATTATGTCATACCTGTTATTTATAATAATAGTTTTGTTGCAAGATTTGAACCAGAATCAATTAGTAAAGCAGGATGTTTTAGTATTAAAAATTGGTGGTGGGAAAAAAATATATGCCCTGATGAAAGAATGCGAATGACCATCATCAAAGAAATGAATCGATTTAGTGAGTATTTGAAAGTAGAATGTGATGAAAAGAATAAAATAAAGATGAGGGGATAATTATGGATATCTATAAAGAATGTCCTACTTTGGAAAACGGCAACTACAAGATAAGATTAATTGAAGTAAATGATTCAGATGATTTATTATGCATATATAGTGATAAGCAGGCGTTACCATTTTTTAATAGTGATAACTGTAATGGAAGCAATTTTTATTGTCCCAAAAAAGAAGATATGGATAATACTATAAAATATTGGTTGATGGAATATCGTGAGACTCGGGGCTTTGTACGATTTTCTATCGTGGATAAGAAGAAAGGGAAAGTGATTGGAACAATAGAAATGTTCAAAAGAAAATCCCAAGATTATTATAATCAATGTGGCGTGTTAAGATTAGATATAAGAAGTGATTATGAGAAATCAGATTTTATAGTTGCTATCTTATCATTATGCATTGATTCCTTCTATGATTGGTTCGAGTGTTCTGCTATTATAACAAAAGCTGCATTATACGCAGTAGAACGAATAGAGGCATTACAGGAACTGAACTTTGTTAGATCGGAAGAACCCTTAATAGGACACAATCAAAAGTTAAGCTATAATGATTATTGGATAAGACGCAAAGCTTTTGAGTGAGGTAAGAAGATGAAAGAACAATCCATAGCATAGTGTGGATTTATCTGTGATTTATCTAGTAGGTTTATCTATTAACATATGAAGCTTGTTCAAATACAAACATGAAGGAGATGAATAGTAAATGTTGAAGCCAGAAGAAAAAAATATAATTGCAATTTTATGGGATTATGATGGCACGCTTGTAGATAGTGCTAGAAAAAATATGGAAGTTACCATTGAAGTATTACGCCATTTTGATTCAGATATTGAAGCCCATCTTCCACTAGCATTGCAAAGTTATGATGCTTATCAGGACGCAAATCATCGTTATCGTAATTGGCGGGAGCTTTATTCCAAGTGTTACGGAATACCCGCGAACAAGCTTGATGAGGCAGGGAAACTTTGGGCACCTGAACAGCAAAAGAGCAAAATTATTCCTGATATATTTCCTGGTCTTGTTGAAGTACTCGGGGAACTAAAGGGAATTCCAATGGGCATTTGTTCGCAAAATGATTCTGAGGTTATTTGGAAAAACCTAGAATATTATGGTGTGGCAGATTGCTTTCAGTATATTGTTGGATACGCAGATGTACCAGGTAAAATGCAGAAACCTCATCCCTATGGCTTTATTAATTGCACTGAAGCTCTAAATCCAGAGAACAAAGCAGGTACTTACCTCTACATTGGTGATCATTGTGATGACGTGACATTTGGAAAAAATGGCGAGACAGCAACTGGGCACAAGGTAATTTGCATTACGACAGATTTTCTTGGGTTGAATCGCAATCTATATCTTACATGGAAGACAGAGCCAGAATATTACATTGAAAGCACCGAGGAACTAAGACAAGTTGTGATATCACTTCTCGAACGTTGATTGTAGATATTATTTTTTTACTTAAAGTGGGTGAGGTTTTCTAAATGAATATAAATGATTTTTTAAATGAAGTAAAAGTGATAAATTGGTTTGATAAAAGTGGAACACCTAATGAAAAATATCATATGGTATTTTCTATCTTAGAAGCCTATGATGATTGGAATGAACAAATGTTAAAAGTATGTGAGCCAAGTATTTCCGTGCTAGAAAATAAGGCAATCGAAAAGCTAGGTGGTACACAGATAGATAACATTTTCTCCACCATCTCGTCCGCTATTGGAGATGTTATTTGGGAAAAATGGGGAGAGTTTATTGAAAGACAAGAATTAGAGGACTAAATGGACTTAATAATGAAATGCTAGATAAGGTTAAGAGGGATATAGCATGGGCTTACATAGAAAGGCTATTAAATAGTCAAGGTTTATTTTCTGTCTTATTAGAGATTTATAATTAGGCTACAGTGCAGAGTGGGAGACTACTCCGCATTTTTACGTTGAAGGTAATTGTAAGACAAAGGTCATGAGAGTAAAATAGACTTGCAGAGTAAGTAGCAGATAGGAATTTAGAGGAATTGTGGGGGAATAGAATGGAAAATTTAAATGCTGATTTTATAAATTTAACAGTAGATAACCTCAGTAATGAGCACTTATGTTGCATTATCCGTAGTAGAAAAGCACATCCAGGGGTTGAGGCAAAAAGAAAGTGGCTGGCTGAAAGGCTAGAGGAAGGGCATGTTTTTAGAAAACTAAATGCCAAGGCTACAGTTTTTATTGAATATGCGCCTCTCGAGACGGCTTGGGTTCCCATTACAGGAAAAAATTATTATTACATCTATTGCCTATGGGCTGCTGATAGCTACAAAGGAAAAAGCTACGGGAAATTATTGATGGAGTATTGCATAGCAGATGCCAAAGAAAAAGGGAAATCTGGCATTTGTATGTTGGGAGCTACAAAACAAAAAGCTTGGCTTACAGACCAAGCATTTGCAAAAAAGTATGGCTTTGAGGTGATTGATACTACCCCAAGTGGCTATAAACTATTAGCCCTTTCTTTTGATGGGACTACACCAAGCTTTGCACCAAATGCTAGAGTTGAAAAAATTGAAAGGAAAGAGCTAACCATTTATTATGATAGGCAATGCCCCTATATCTATCAAAACATTGAAGTTATAAAACAGTATTGCGAAATGAGTGATGTACCTGTCTTTTTCATAGAGGTAGATACCTTGCAAAAAGCAAAGGAATTACCCTGTGTTTTTAATAACTGGGCTGTGTTTTATAAAGGGGATTTTGAGACAGTGAATTTACTTTTAGATATTAAAAGTCTACAGAGAATACTCAAGAAATAAAACGAGAATCTAAGTGAGGGGTATAAAGTAGGAACATGTAAGGTGTAGTATATTTAATGAAGATGAGATGGGAAAAGGGATAGAGGCAATGAAATTTAATGAGATGTGAAAAGAAGGGACTATGCTATGTATGACTGTTGTTTTAATAAAGAAAATAATAGATTTCGATACCGTGCAGCGGCTATAATTATTGAGGACGATTGTGTGTTGTTTGCAGGAAATGAGAAAGAGGATTACTTTTACTCTATTGGCGGTGGGGTACATATGGGAGAAACTGCTGAAGCTGCTGTTTTAAGAGAAGTGTACGAGGAAACAGGAGTCCATTATGAGATTGATTATTTAGGTGTGATCCATGAGAATTTCTTTCGTGAAAATAGTGGAACGCTTCAAGGCTTAAATTATCATGAAGTTAGTTTTTATTTTATGATGAAACCAAGAGGTACAAAAGAACTTCGCAGCAATAGCTATACCATGGGAGTGAAAGAAGAAATGCATTGGATACCGATTAAAGAGTTAGACAAGTATAAGGCATTTCCTAGTTTCTTGAAAGACTATCTAAGTGAAGAACATCAAGGAATCGAACACATTGTTACAGATGAACGCAAACGATAGACTTTGGTGCGTCGAGTCAATAAATGAGATGAAAACCCTATAGGTCTTGAAGAGACAAGAACTATGGGGTTTATTTATAAGAAAAGGAATGAAAACATTGATTTTTAAAAATTTTTTATACATAATAAAGTCCATATAGGGCATTTTAATAATTAGATTTTGAGGTGATAACACAATGAGAGTAAATGAATTAAAAGAAGAATTAGTATCTAAACTGGCAACAATGGATAAGATCAAAGGTATCGCACAAACTGGAAGCTTGGAGGCAGAATTGATTCCTGGTAAAAGTGATATTGATCTATTTGTCCTTTGTTCCGAAGTGCCATCACAAGAAGAAAGACAAAGGTGTTACTCCTTGCTTCAAGCAGCTGACTTTACATTACAAATGGCGGTATGTAGTGGTGGGGTGTGGGGACATGGAGATATTCTTATAACCGATGGAATTGATGTCATGCCTATGTAT
>JAEZKI010000122.1 GCA_023415525.1 Bacillota bacterium
TATTTTCTCTATCCTTCACTAAATAAGGTGACCAGTTATTAAAAATTTGTATTCTCCCCAGTTTTACTCCTTTATCCTGTACATAAATCCAGCAATCGGGTATTAGCTGATGAAGGGTCTTTATGGTACTTTCATTGGAAATGTTTAAACGGTTAACCAGTAACCCTACTGTTACAAAGGCGCGATAAGGCAACCCTTCAGCAATTGCACCAATAGGAGCCGGAACATGAGGGAACATGGCCACTAAATCTTTAAGGGGCATGGTAGAAAAGACATAATCTGCTTCTATGGTATAGGCTTGACCTTTACAAGAATAGGGAATGGAACGTATTTTATTACCTTCTTGACTGATTTTCCCTTCTACCTTACAGCCCCTAAGAATCATTCCACCCTTTTCTATGAAACGCCTAGCTGCTTCTTCCCAAAGTTGCCCCGGGCCATATTTAGGATAGTAAAAACTTTCAATTAATGAGGTTTCAACTTCCTTCCTTTGACGCCAATTTTTGGGTAAGGCTTTAAGGAAAATATCCTTTATAATAGCTACAATAGAAAGACCTTTTACACGTTGAGCGCCCCAGTTTGCTGAAATAGCCCTAGGTGGTCTCCCCCAAACCTTTTCGGTATAATTCTTAAAAAACATCTCATAGAGTACTTTACCAAAACGATTGATATAAAATTCTTCCAAAGATTTTTCTTCTTGTTTATGTAGAATAGAAGTCATATAGCTAAGGCCTGCTTTGAAGGTACACAACAGACCCATTTTTTTAATGGTAGCTCCATTAATTTTTATAGGATAATCAAAAAATTTATGCTCATAATAAATACGGGAAAGCCTGTTCCTAAAAAGCATAACCTCATTGACTTGCTCCGGATCTGCACCCTTTTCTTCCAAAGGCACTTCTCTTCCTAACGCTCTATCGTCATAAGCAGGAGCCGATTGCCTAGGTAAAATGTCATTCCACCACTTATTGACCTCTTGGCTTTTTGAGAAAAAGCGATGTCCACCTAAGTCCATATAATTGCCTTTATAATTTACGGTACAAGCTATTCCCCCTATTCTTTCACTCTCTTCAAGAATAATAACTTTATAGTCTTTGGACTTTTTTAGAAGTTCGTAACCTGCTGTAATTCCTGCAGGCCCTGCACCAATGATCACTACCGTTTTCATTTGCCCTCCTATTTTTTAGAAATAGAATATACTTCTCTATAACTTTTTTTCTCAATCATACCATATTTCTTACTATTCCTCAAAAAAACTCTTATTCTATATTTTTTGCTTTTTATTTTAAGTGAAATGATAAAAAAACAAGGCCCTCAAGCCTTGTTCTTAATAGTATTCCACTTCTACAATCTTTCCTAAACTAATCAACACCTCTTCTAAGCGATGAAGTACATGGAGTTTAATGCTTAACTCATTAGGAAAATCAGGATTCTGATGGGCTGGATTAATTGCTCTACCCACTAACATCTTAATGTGGGTACACTCTTCAAAGAGTAAGCGCGCTAACTTGGAAGCCCCATCTCCTGCATAAAGAAATTCTAATTCCTTAGAAACCTTCACTCTTTCTAGACGTTCTACAGCTCCTTTAAGGGTTAAGATTCCCTCTGTTACTAAATCAACACCTCGTATGTAACCAATAGGCGGGATATTGGGATCAAGCATTTCAAAGCTGGTTTTAATTTCCGTATCCAACTCCCTCGCTACCATATTAGCAGCAGTTCCCCCACATACTATTTTTTTCCCAACTGTATGCATAAGACTATTAATCATTTGTTTATCTTTGTTTTTATCTACTGGTGGACCTGAAAGCAGGGTAGCCTTCTTCGGCGTAATGGCTTTAATAGCTGCCACCGTAGTATCATCACCTGGACGTTTAATATATAGGTCTTCACAAACACCTAAGAGTAAATTGGTTACTGTCTTAGACGTCATCTCTTGATTGACAACAGTCTGCAAGTAATTGGCCACCTCTTTCCAACTCCAGCCTAAATTTAAAATCATTCCTGCTCCTGCATGAATAACACCATCACTAACAAAAACAAGGATATCCTTTTCCATTAATTCAAACTTACTCTCTTTGATCTGGCGCCCGTTAATTTCCTTAGTCGTGGTCTCTAAAGGTATAATTTGATTATTCCTTAAGAAGAAAACACTAGGGTTATCAAATTCTACCACATAAACCATGCCCTCCTTATCCACTTTTATAATGGTAAAGGTAGAATAGGCCAGTTTACGAACGGAGCATACCGGCAAAGTATGGATAATAGTATCTACTACCTCTTCAATAGGTAATCCTTCTTTAAGCATCGTTATAGCAATCTTAGCTGTTAATGTAGCTAAAATATTGGCCTTTACACCACTTCCTAAACCATCAGAAAGCACCGTAATGAAGCTATCTTCTTCTTGAACAAATTCGACTTTGTCACCACAGAGCTCTTCCCCTTGTTTGTTTAAACTTCCTGTTGCAAAATCGATAAAGAATTTCATGGCTTCACGTCCTCTTCTGTTTGAATCAAATGTTTAAGTTGAGTTAAGGTTACTTTGGTTTCGGCTGTGGTCTCTCCTAAAAGACTAGCAATCTCTTGAGCCACTGTCATTTGCTTATTAATAACTTGCTGTGCCATATTAATGGCATCAATTTTCATGTTTTGCAGACGTTTTTCTAACTTCTCATCGCGACTAATATCATAGGCAATCCACAGCATCACTTGATGGTACTCGATCCAAACAACACTTTGAATAACGGTAGACTGCGTATTTTTAATAATGGATTTTTGTCCCAATACATTACGCTTTGTCTCTTTTACCTGTTGAAAGATTTCAGCATCCAGTAGAATTTCTATAGGCATCTTCATCATACTGTCCCTTGTGGTCTTGAAAAATTTAACAGCAGAAGGGTTAAGGTCCATAACTTCCATCTCTTTATTTACAATAATAATTAAGTTCGGAGTGGCATCAAAAATGACATTACTTAAGGTTTCTGCCTTTTGACGCATAAAAGGTAAGCACATATTAGGCTCAGCCATACCATTAAAAACAGCAACTGCTTTTTCTCGGCAAGTAGGATACCCACAACCTCCACAATTTAATTCATCATTTTCTGTATATTTCCCAATACTGGCTAAAATCTCACGAATCTGTCCTTCTTTGGGCTTTTTAAGAGGGGCATAAAGCGATTCAAAGCTTCTTGTAATATCTAGTCCTGTAGGAATAACTCTTTCTTTCTTCTTACGTCCATTGTCTAATATCTGCTGCTTTGTCCCATACTGCTTAATCCATTCTTTACGCTCATAAACACTTCGCCCATCCTCTAAAAGACCTGGTCCACCTACACAGCTATGTCTACAGCAATTCATTTCAAAAAGAAAATTTTTAAAGGTACCCTTTTCAATAGCCTTTAGAACCTCTTTGCACTCTTCCATACCATCTACTTGAATAATCTGTTTTTTTAGTCCCTCCCTCTTCACGGTATGGGTTGCTCCTCCTACAAGGGGATAAAAACTTTGATGACTATTCGTCTGATCAAAAGCGCTTTCTGGTAAGTCTCCCAGTTCAATATGCTCTTCTAAAAGCCATTTTTCCAATTCATCAAAGGTAAGTACGGCATCTATACTCTCTTCTTCATGCCCTTCTATTTTTTTAGATAGACAAGGCCCAATAAAAACCACCTTACTGGCTTCCCCATAGATTTTTTTAAGCATACGGGAATGGCATACGACAGGTGAAACAACAGGAATAAGATTGGGTATTAATTTGGGGTAGTGCTTTTCAATTAAGTAAACCACAGAAGAACAACAGCTGGTAATATAACATGCTTCATCCCCCATAGAAGCATAAGCCTCATATTCCTTTGTCACCAGTTCTGCACCTACTACAGTCTCTTCCACCCCATCAAATCCTAACATTTTTAAGGCTGTACTGAGTTTTCCTGCATTTTCACCAAATACTCCTGCATAAGTAGGTGCCACTGTTGCAAGGACTTTCCCTGGTTCCTTCACATATTCCTTCACATTTTCTAACTCAGGCTTCACTTGCTTGGCATTTTTAGGACAAACCTTTAGGCACCTTCCACATCCAATACATCTTTCTTTCATAATTTGTGCTTGCTCAGCTTTTACTTCAATGGCATGAACAGGACAAGCTCGCACACAGGCATAACAATTTTTACAATTTGCTTCCGAAAAATTAATAATCCACATAGTCAGTCACTCCTTAAAGACAGGCCATAATTTCGTTAATAAATGTCTCTCTTGCATTCTCTTTAGCAACAGATAGGAGTTTGCCATCCCATCTCATCACAGAAACTGCTTGGGTGCAGTTGCCTACACAAAAAGCAGCATTTAATTCGATTTGATCCTGTAATTTATATTCTTCAATAAGTCCTTTGAACACTTCAATGACTTGATAAGACCCCTTAAGATGACAGGCGCTTCCAATACAAATCTTCACACTCTTCATTTCCCCAGCTCCTTTACATAATGCCCTACTTCTCTATAAATCTAGCATACTCTATTGTTATTTTTTAGTCAATCAAATATCTGCTTTTTATGTGCAATTCTCTCTATTCTAATCCTTTTTCTTTTCTATCCTCTAGAATATTTAACTTCTTCCATATAAAAAGCAATTCCCTATGTCATATGCCCTATTTTCTTTTCTTGACTTGTTATTTTTATAACTTTTTATATTCATTTAAACCTTTGAACCTCACGTTTATTTAAATGTTTTTATTCTGAAACATTTATTTATAAACTTATTTTATAAAATTTATAATTTGCCATAAGATAATACTTAGCCTTCAACATACTTATTTATTATTCATACTTTTTCACTATAAGCTATACTCTAAAAAAAATTACAACAGTACAGAAAAAGAGTAGCACATGACTACCCTTTTTTCTTCTCATTCTTTTTATCTATTTATTTTATAAATCATGGGCATAACTCTTAATAGGCGCTTTTCTTAAAAGCCCATAGCCTAAACCATAAAAAATAACACCAACCCCTATGAGCATGAAAGGAAGTAGGAAAGATCCTCTTTCATAAAGCCTCTTTATAAAAGGTATTAATAACTCTAACCCTCTTGGTAATCCTCTCCGAATATAGGCAAAATAGATAAGTAGGCTAATTCCAAAAGTAGGTACAAGAGCAAAGCTTAAAACAATGTTTAAAATCTTTAAGCGATAACAAAATGCTCCTAGGAAAAAACCGACCATTTCTGTCGTAAAAAACTTCGCTAAAACCAATAGCTTTACTAGCCAAGTACTCTTTTCAACTTCCAAACCTGGGAGCAAGAAACTTACTAAATTCTCCATACCAATTGCTACAATATAGTTTATACACCAACTCATAGAGCAAAGCACTACACAGGAGAGTGCAAAACTCTTCAAATAACTTTTTCGGTCACTACGTATACTTATAAAAACAGAGAAAAGTTTACTGCCTAGTAGAATACCCATCACAAAGATAAAAATAGTAAAAATACTTTCTGTATTTTCTTCTAAATTAACAACAAATCGTGCCTCTTTATTTTTGAAGAGAACAACTCCATAAATAATACAATTTAATAATTGAATGCCTAAACTTACCAAAGATATAACCATCAAGCTAGATTTGAGTATCTCATATATGCCTTTTAAATAAGGTTTCATCCTTCTCATAACTCAAACACCTCCCCCTTGGTCCATTCAATAAATAACTGTTGAAGTCCTATGTTTTCTATCTGAATCCCTTGTTCTGCAATCTTCTTTTTATCCTCTTTACTAAGTAGGCCATAGTAGCTCATACTCGCCCTATTTCCTAGCTGTGCTCTAATTTCCTTTCCCTTTAAGCACTCTAGCTGCCCCAGAGCTTGTCTGTCTCCTGTTAAAAGCCATGCCCTCTCTTTTAAAGCTTCTACCTCATCATGAACCAACACTTGACCTTTATCAATAATCACTACTTTTTCTAGAAAATGTTGAACTTCTTCAATAAGGTGGGTAGATAATATAATTG
>JAEZKI010000217.1 GCA_023415525.1 Bacillota bacterium
ACCTTACCTCTTCTGGCGTCACTTTAATTCTTCTCAAGGTCTTGGCTTGCGTGTTATAGGTACTTGCTGTGGTAGACTTGATGGTATTAGCAAAGCCTACTTGGGGGATCAACAGAGCGAAACAAAAAAATGCGATCCCTAACTTTTGAACTCTCATTTTCATTTTATTCTCCTCTTTTCTAGTAATCTATGTGTGGTATTTCTTTTTCTCTTTTATCACTTTATAGGGCTTATTATTCCAATTGCTACGATGAATTATTCCCACTTTTTTCTTAATACTTTCCCTTTTCTTTTTTATTCCTAATCACTAAAAAGAGTATATTGTATTTCATAAGAACTTATACTATAATAGAACATATGTTCGATAAATGTGAGAAGGTGAAAGAATGGATGTAAAAACAAAATTAGAGATTTTATCCGATGCTGCGAAATATGATGTTTCTTGTTCTTCTTCTGGTTCACGTCGTCCTGCTAAACATGGGGCATTAGGTTCTACAGAAGCTGGTGGCATCTGTCATAGCTTTACCCCTGATGGACGTTGTATCTCTCTTCTTAAAATACTCTTGACGAATTACTGTCAATACGATTGTGTCTACTGCATTAACCGTAAGTCTAATGATGCCCGTCGTGCTGCTTTTTCCGTAGATGAAGTGGTAGACCTCACCATAAACTTTTATCGCCGTAACTATATTGAGGGGCTTTTCCTTAGCTCTGCTATTTTTAAAAGTCCTAATCATACCATGGAAATGTTGACAGCTATTGTGAAAAAACTCAGGCAGGACTATGGTTTTAGAGGTTATATTCACCTTAAAGCTATCCCTGGAGCAGATGAGCAGTTAATTCATGAAGCAGGTCTCTATGCTGATCGTATGAGCGTCAATATCGAGCTCCCCTCTGCCTCCTCTCTCAAACTCTTGGCTCCTGATAAGAAAAAAGAAGAAATCTTTACGCCTATGAAAAATATCAGCAACCACATTCTGAGTCACCAAGAAGAATGGAAAAAATCTCGCAAGGCACCTCTCTTTGTCCCTGGAGGGCAAAGTACCCAGCTTATTATTGGTGCTACACCCGATAGTGACCTCAATATTCTTACCCTTACCCAGAAGCTTTATGATAAATATCAACTTAAAAGGGTATACTATTCAGCCTATGTTCCTGTTAATAAAGGTAAGGACCTGCCTGTTATCGAAAATCCTCCTACCTTAAGAGAGCATCGCCTCTATCAAAGTGATTGGCTTCTTCGTTTTTATGGTTTTAGAGCCAATGAGCTTTTAGATGAGGCCCATCCTCAGTTAGATATTCACTTTGACCCTAAAACCTCTTGGGCCCTTAACCATCTTGAAGTATTTCCCATAGAGATTAACAAAGCCCCCTATGCTATGCTCCTTCGTGTACCAGGCATTGGCGTCCGTGGTGCTCAAAAAATCGTGAGTAGTCGTCGTGTGGCTCCTCTTGGCTATAGTGACTTAAAAAAATTAGGTATTGTTCTAAAACGGGCTCAATATTTTATCACTTGTAACACAAAATATTATGGCAGTGTAGACTTGGATGGTGAGAAAATCCGCCAAGTCCTGATGCCCACCACACTTTCTACTGGACTAAGCCAGTCCTACGAACAACTCAACCTATTTACACCTTCTTTTCAAAACAGTATTACACTCTCTCCTTCTCCTAAGCCTCTACTCCTTATAGAGGATGGTTTAACGGCTTTAACTGGAGAAATATAACGCTCTTCATACATCTCATTTTTTGAAAGGAGCCTGCAATGAAAGACTATATTTATGATGGGAGCTTTGAAGGACTCCTTACCACTCTTTTTTATACGTACACAGAAAAAGCCTCCCTTTGTATTTACAAAAAGGGAGACTATGTTCCTAGCTTAATTCAAGAAGTGATCACCCTTCCCACAGAAGAGGAAAAAGCAGATCGGGTTTATACTAGTCTCCTCACTAAGCTTTCATTGGAGACCTTAACTCAGGTTTATCATCTTTATTTAAGTGACTGCCCTCATGTAGAAAATCTCATTTTAGACTATGTACGCCTTTGCTATAAGTATTCTGCTACCATTAACCTGGCTAAGAATAATCCCATTATTCATGAGGTAGACCTTCTCACCAGAAAGGTAACTCATGAAGCCCATCAAATGACAGGTTTTGTTCGCTTTAAAGAAATTTATCCCAGCATCTATTATGCTCAGATTGAACCTGATCATAACATTCTTCCTCTTGTACTAGAACATTTTCAAAAACGTTTTAGCGATCAATACTTTATTCTTCATGATTTAAAAAGAGAGCGAGCTATTGTCCACAATAAGCAAGAAGCCTATTTAAAGGATTTTTCTTTGGCGGAATCCCAAAGACTTTTAGATCTCTCGAAAGAAGATGGCTTTGAGGACCTCTTTAAAACCTATTATAAAGCCACCACTATTACTGAGCGAATAAATGAAAAACGGCGCCGTGGTTTTGTTCCACGCCGCTATTGGAAGCACCTTTTTGAAATGACAAATTAAAACTCACTTCCCACTATATGGGCGTATAGTGTTAAGTGAGTCTTCTATGAGTAATAAAACCTCGTTACCGTTTTGGCGGATAAGCTCCTTCTGATGATACATAGCTTATACCTCGGTTAAGAATGCTTCGGTGAGTATACTTTTTCATGATACTTTCCCTCCTACATTCAATATGGGTTTTACAGGATTTATTATGTCCTTACTGTCAGATAAATATAAGTCTTTAGCACTACCAATTATTGTCGTTTTCCCCTTCCCTAGAAATCTCTTTTAATTTAATAATTATGTAATATCTAAGGGTATACCATAAACTGGATACCCTTATTTTTATGGATTTCCTTGCTTTTTCTTTCAACATCTGTATAATAAATGTTACAAACTTGTTACACAACGCAACAAACTTGTAATAGGTTTAAATCCGAATTGAAAGAAGAGGAAAAAACATGAAATTACACAAAACATTACTTATCTTAGCTGCAATGGCAGTAAGCTCAGGTGCAACAATGCCTCTGTACGCTAAATCTCATTGTACTTTTCAATCAAACTCAAACTGTACTTCTCAATCAACATCTAATAAGAGCCCACTTTGTTCTATAAATGGCTCCCCTAATATGACTTTTGATTATAGCTATTTAACAAAACCTTTTAACTGCTATAATGTTTTAGAGCTTATACAAAATCTTTGCAAACCAGAATTTGATTTTCCAACATGCAATAAACCTGGAACCAATAAACCAGGTATAGAAAACCCAGACATAGAGTACCCAGATGTGGAAACTCCTGATGTAGAAGTTCCTGATACTGAGACTCCTGACGTAGAGGTTCCTGATACTGAGACTCCTGATGTAGAGGTTCCTGATACTGAAACCCCTGATACTGAGACCCCAGATGTAGAGACTCCTGATACTGAAACTCCTGATGTAGAAGTTCCTGGTACCGGAACACCTGACGTAGAAGTTCCTGATACAGAAGTCCCTGAGGTTAATGTTTCTTCTCAAACTGCTTTTGAAAACAAAGTATTAGAGCTTGTCAATGTGGAACGTGCTAAACAAGGCTTAAAGGCCCTTACTATGGATGAAAGTGTTCGAAAAGTAGCTCGTGCTAAATCAACCGATATGGCTCAAAACAATTACTTTAGTCACACTAGCCCAACCTATGGTTCACCTTTTGATATGTTAAAAAGCTTTGGTATTAGTTACAAAAGTGCCGGTGAAAATATTGCTCAAGGTTACACTACACCACAAGCTGTTGTAACAGGTTGGATGAATAGTCCTGGCCACCGTGCGAATATCTTAAATGCTAGTTATACACATATGGGTGTAGGCTATGAAGCAAATGGAAACCACTGGACACAACTTTTCATTTCTAAATAAGTCTTTTACTCTTTTTAATACCTTGTTTTACTAAAAAATAGCAAATACTAAAAGCCTAAGTGAACAACAGCTTTTAGTATTTGCTATTTTTAATTGTTTGCTTTATTTGTAACCTATAGAT
>JAEZKI010000342.1 GCA_023415525.1 Bacillota bacterium
TAATAGGCCATAGCTTTTACCCCGATGACCTTAGAACTAAACTGCTCAAAAACTCTCTTTACATAATCTTCAAAGATTTCCTCTTCTCTTTCTGTACGAAATGTCCCTTCATAATAAAGAGTTACATCAGGATAACGGTCATATCTTGGCACATGGGTACAGCCCTCTTCTTTAACCCAAATATAAGGTAAATAAAGAGGGAGCATTCTATCCCAAAGTGCTTTTAAGTCACTACTTACAAAACCTTGCTTCACCTTTACCAAATAAACAGCACAGTCTGCCGTAATATACTGATGATAAAATGGATCAAGTTCCTTATATCTACACCTTCCTGGTGTCTTTAACCAACAACCAAAGCAGCCACAACAAGGTTTTATCCCCATTTCTAGCAAGTTAAAGACCCTTTCCCCCTCCTCAGGTATACAGATTCCTTCTGTAATAACAATGGTTTTCACTGGGTTCACTCCTTTAATGTTTTTTTAAACCTAGTTTAAAGGTAGGAGTAACCCCCAGGTCAATACCTATTCATTTTTTATTCTTTAATAGGGGCATAAATCTCTAAAAAGGTCCGTTCCAAGCCTTCTCTATAAGTTGTCAGTAAAACATTGATATAGACTACCCCTAATGGTTCATAGCCCTTTTCTCTTCCAATCTTTCTTAAATATTGCTCTGCCATTTCAGATACATCTTCCCCTTGTTTAGACCCTCTCCCCTCTTCTACAATAGTATAAATACATCTTGGATGCTCTAACACTTCTTGAGTAGTAGGGAGTTGGGTACTATTTATAGGTTGTACAACGACACACCTATTGCCTGTTACCCCCTTCTCATCAAAATAAATAATCCGTCGTACTGCTGTCAGTGTCACCGTCTCTTTGAGTAGCCCTGTTTCTCCCCTAAGTAAATCATATTCTTCGCAGGCCAAAAAATCGGTTATTTCGCTTTTTACCACTAAAGGCTCCATGGCTCGAAGGGTATACTGACCTATGTAATTTTTAATATTACTACAACCTTCTTCTAACTCCTCTAACCTTGTTAAAAGACGTTGCTTATATTCTATTTCTTCCTTTATTTTTTCTTTTTTCTCTTCTAAAATAGCTTCTATATCTGTCACACTCTTGCTTTGACGTATTTCTTGTATTTTCTTAATCTCTATATCTAGCTGTCTATAAAAATTCGTTGTAATCACATCATAAATGGCATACTCATCATACTTACGATAGCCATTTTCATCATCTTGCCTAGGTGTCACTAGTTGCTTTTCTTCATAAAACTTCAAGGTATCTCTAGACACTCCCAAAAACTTCGCAACCTGCCCTATTGTATACATCCATAAGCTCCCCTTTCAAGTTGTGTTCTCCCTCTATTTTAACACTCTTTTTACATAAGACTCTAGTTTTCTGAGACGAAATCCTCTTATTCTAACTTTTTACTAATATAAATTATGTTGAACTGATTATAAATACTAAAAGCTCGTAAACTATTGCACCTCAATAGCCTACGAGCTTTTAGTATTCATTTTATTTTACCTATTAATAAGGATAATAGGGATAGGGTGGTGCATAAGGATAAGGTGGCGCATAATAGGGATAGGGTAAAAGTGATAAAGCTAATAAAGTAGCAAGTGGAAAATTAGTACGTCTAAATCTCCTCAGCCTTCTAGGATTAGTAAATTGTATTTGCCTATTATCCTCATCATCTCTAAGTATAACATCTTCACCAACTAACATATTCACGCTATCAGGATCTACACTTTCAATTATGCCATCCATTTCACGTCCATCCCTCATTCTTATAACAACATGATAATTCATCATTAATTTACAATCATCATATAGTTGTTGCATATTTATATTATCATTGCTATTTCCTTTTAATTCCATTTCATCAACTCCTTTACATTTATATAATATTAATCTGTAAAGGAATAGTTCCATTTCTTCCAAATAAATCCTTATTGTTTTTTCTCGTCTTTAATCTCTGTTATACGTATTATCTCCATCCTAAAATTCTCTCATCAATTCTTCTTACAAAACTATACGTGTAATTATCAAAATACTTCTGCCAAAATCTTAATGCTGTGGGGTTGAGTGTCTCACAATCTACACCTAAGTATTTTACTTCTTCCTTATGTAATACTTTTATTACATAGCCCAGTAACCCTGCAGCAATCCCTCTTCCTCTATAATCTTCATCAAAAAATGCGCCGCAAATATGCTGTACATCTGTGGTTTCTGAAATAAATGTTTCACCATCATCTATAATTTCCATATAGCCAATGATTTTATCTCCATGCTTAGCAATAAAAAATCTACTTTCTCTATCCTTAAAACATTTTTCTAACTGCTCCATAGTAACCTCTGGTAATGGGAAATATATTGGACTTTGATTCATATGTCTAGTCAATTTATTACGCAAATTTAGTAATGCTTCTATTTCATTATAACTCACTTCAGAATAAGTAATCTCCCCATCACTTATGATTGTTATTGGTTTGGTAAGCCTTCTAATAGCATCACTACAACGTATACCAAATCCATTTAATACTAAGGATTTAGCAATTTCTTCATCATGTGCATATTTGCATATTGCAAAGCTACATATTTTATCTTGTACCATCTGTTTAGATACTTGTTCAAATAATAGGGATGCTATTTTTCCTCTGTTACTCCCTCCAAATGCACTACCAAATAGTGGTGAAAACGAGCCTCTTACATTACCAAACTGTCCTTCAAATCCACCCCAAAAGCTAAGATATCCAACCAATCTATTATCTTCAATGGCGACTAGTCCATATTTGCCCTCAAATAACTGAGAAATCCTATTTATAAACTCATTATAATAATCTTTTTCTTCTAATCCCTCACATTTTTTACATTCTGCACTATACTCTATTTGAGCCAGGTAAACTGCTTCCTTTACATATTTTAAGCTTGTATGTTCAAACTTCATTTTATTCCTCCTGCTTTAAGAAGAGCTAAAATATAGTCACTCCTCCTATTTTATTCTTTGCAACTCCAACTAAATTTTTCATTTAGCATCCCCCTTTCATCATTATTCAGGTATGTACTCTATAGGTCATTATCTTGAGTAGCCCTTACTCTTACTATATCAACCAGTGGCAAAATATACAATAAATTATTTTAATTCAGAAATATCTATAAATATTTTTCTATCAAGCATTTTAATCTGCCTTGTTCCATTCATCTTGGAGCAAATTATAAAAAGCTATACCCTTTTTTAATCCACGGATATAGCTTTTCTATTTTTAACTACTTATTATTAATCTTCGGTTTTGAGGATAAAATGACGTCATAATAAGCTAGCTTATACCCACTATGTCAGCTGAGTTCTTTTATTAACCGATTTCCTATATTCTATTATGGAATATCCCATGAATAGATAACCTATTAATCCTATTATTAAAAATACAACTGCTGCTAGGGATACACTCATTTTATTAGATATCAGCGTAAATAATAAAGGGGATAGGGCACTACCTACAGCATAAAATATACCAACTAATGCAAACTTCTTAGTACTATCCTTGGTTCCAAACACATCTACAGGCGTAAATGCTGGTGCAGAGGTTAATGTGAATATGACCAATCCAGCAAATAGTGGAATAGCAAATCCTATCAGACTTCCTTTTGGCATAAAAATCATAATGAATAGACCAGCTGTGACTCCTATACAGGATACTATCATCGCTTTGAAAGTCCCTAATTTATCTAATAGTTTCCCACCTCCTACATTACCAATTAAACAAGCAATTCCATAAACTGAACCTGCTAAACCAACTTGTGTATCTGTAAGACCCTTAATCGTTAAAACTGGAATGGATTGGGTTGCTAATGCAACACCTGCAAAACATATCAGTAAGGATGCTATACAGAACGTTATAAAATATTTATTTTTTAGCAGTTCCTCATTGGATAGACCTTGGAAGTTTACTTTCTGGGTATTATTGTTACTATCCACCTGCTCTACTTTGATTTCATCTTTTTTAGGGTCCCTTATAAAGAATAATGCTATAGGTATACCTACAATAGCAATAACTGTACCTAATAGGATATAAGTTCTCTGCCATCCATATTGACTTAACAAATGAACTACCAGTGGTTGAAGGAATATATTGCCCACAGAGCCTCCTGATAAGGCTATACCTAGAGCCATCCCTCTTCCTTTATAGGGAAACCATCTACCAATAATGACAGGTAATGATAGGCCTACCACTAATACGGCTCCTAATTGTGTAATCATTGCACTAATATTAAACATAATCGCATTTTTTGCAAGGCCAAAGGAGCTAAATCCAATGGCAGATAAAATTAACCCTACAACATAGATATACTTTATTTTATATTTATCATATATTTTGGCAGTGAGTCCATTAAATAATACGGGAATAGTTCCTGTTAAATAGATCATTGTAAATCCGACACTAGAAATAATCCCTGAATTGGATACAGGTACCTGCATTTGTGGCTGCAAATTTTGTGAGATACAATAAGGTATTGCTCCAATTAAAAAACAAATGCATACTATAAAATATTCCCCTTTATTCTTTGGTTTTTTAGACATTTAACTTGCTCCTTGTAATGTAAAATATGCCATTAATCAGCTACAATATGGAGTATAACCAATTGAAAATATTATATTCTTATTTCACCTCCTCCTGCCTATTCATTTATAAGCTTTTTGATGCCTCAAGCTGTTTTATAAGCGTTGGCTATGGGTTTCTTATTAAAATAATCTATTATAAAAACATCTTCCTATAAATTACTTTGACAATTGTCTACTCTATGTGTTTAACTTATCATTAGGAAACATATAGAGTATGTCCTCTAAAAAACACAAATTATATATATAAAGGACGTAAAAAGATGAAAATTGGATTTGATAATTACAAGTACCTATCTATGCAATCTGAACATATTCGCAAGCGCATTAGTCAATTTGGTGACAAGCTTTATCTTGAGTTTGGAGGAAAGTTGTTTGATGACTATCACGCATCACGTGTGCTTCCAGGCTTTGCACCTGATAGTAAACTACAAATGCTCTTGCAACTGTCAGAGCAAGCCGAAATCATCATTTCAATCAATGCTACTGATATTGAAAAGAATAAAGTAAGACATGATTTGGGCATTTCTTATGACCAAGACGTTCTACGTCTTATTCAAGTTTACAGAGAGAAAGGGTTTTATGTGAGTAGCGTAGTCATTACGCGTTATACTGAACAGACCCCTGTCAATCTGTTTCAACGCAAATTAGAAAATATGGATATCAAGGTATACCATCACTATTCTATAGAAGGTTATCCTAACAATGTATCTCACATCATCAGTGATGAGGGCTATGGCAAAAATGATTATGTAGAAACAACTCGTCCCTTAGTGGTTGTTACAGCACCAGGTCCAGGGAGTGGTAAGATGGCTACTTGCCTTTCTCAATTGTATCATGAACATAAACGTGGTATAAAAGCTGGCTATGCTAAATTTGAGACTTTCCCAGTTTGGAATCTTCCCCTAAAGCACCCTGTCAATTTAGCCTATGAAGCAACTA
>JAEZKI010000362.1 GCA_023415525.1 Bacillota bacterium
GTAAAGGACCAATGCAACCTTACCTATCTCTGAAGGTTGAAATTTAAAGCCTCCTATACTAGCCCAGTTTTTAGCCCCTAAAATCGTCTCCCCTGCAAAGAAAGGAAGGAGCATGGTTAAAAATAAAACGCCCAAATATAAATACTTATATTGAGGCCGAATAAGGAGAGGAAACAAGCTAGGTAAGATAAAGGCCAGGGCCATTCCTAAGGTATAGGCAATGATTTGCTTGGTGGCTAATGCATGATCTAAACGTTCTAATAAAATATAGCCGATATCCATGACAAAAAATACCAAATTCCATAAAATCACTTCACGTTCTCTACGCCAAACTTTTAGTAACCAAAGGCTTAAACCCATAATTAAAAACACCATAAGTCCGTTTTTTAAAATACTTAAGCGTAAAGTCAGATCCTGTGCTTTTCCTGCTAAAATAGCCACTGCTCCTAAGTGAATAAAAACTAGACACAAAAACAGAAATTTATTTTTTTCCCGTGTATGCCCTAAAGCATAGTGGGTAAAAGGCTGCATAAAACTATAGGCCACAACAATAAACAAAACTCCAAAGCCTGCAAAAATAGCACGACTAAGTAAAATTGCTAAGTTAAAATAGGCCATGCGTTATCCCCCCTTATTCCACATTTTTAAAAGCCACTCCTGCTAAAGTAGCCATTTCTTTCTCATTCTTACCTAAATAAGCACGACACACTCGATGAACTTCCTCTGGACCTTCTATTTGAAATTGAAGGCGCAAGTGGGCATTACCTTGTTTGAGTAACTGTTCTGTTTGCTTTAAAACTAAAGGTTCTGGACTTAATAGCTGCATAGTACACCCCACGCAATCTGTTAAAATAGGCCATTTGCTTTCTTTACGGTCCTTAAGCTGTAAGTTTCTCTTCCTTGAATCCTTCTTTTTACAATACTGATGATTGCCCAATAGGCACTGAGAAGTGGTCATTACAGGTAAATAGCCATAGACAATTCGCTCTAATGGTCCTCTTAAGACTTCACTTTCTTTCTTAGAAAGTTCAGGAGAAAGGGTCATGCCCTCTACTCCTTGTTCCTGCCAAAAGAGAATGGCTTCATTATTAAATAAATTGAAGGTGTAATCCAACTGTATGGCTTTTGATGTCCCCTTCAAGAGATGATAAAGTCCATAGGTTCTCACTAAATAGCCATCACACGCTGTTTGTTCCCATTGCCGTAGTTCTTCTTTGTATTTTTCATAACTTTTTGTCTTCATAATAGCTGGAAAGGCTAAGTAAAAAGCTTTTCCTGCCGCCTTTGCTAAGGCTAAAGCTCTTTGACTCTCTTCATTGTTATATTGCCACTCCCAATAAATACGTGTCACTTGGGGATAACTGAGACAAACCTCCAATTGCTCATAGGTTCTTACGCCTATATGCCACTGCTTTTCTCCTTTTTGCATTATTGGTAGCTCATGAACCACCATTCTCTGCTCCTTTACGTCTTGCTTTAAAAGAGCTTCTTCTAAGCGTGCAATAACTTGTCTTCTTGCATCATTCAACTGACTCACAGCAAGATAAGCCCCTGTGGCCCATTTTATAGGCGCCCTTTCTACCCTAAAAGAAGTATTGCCAAATTTCGTTAATTGTTTCAATACCTTTTCTTCTGTAAGGGGAGCTTCAAGGGCTTGTTGAATCACTTCTCCCTCATAATGGACGCTCACCGTTTTATAGATCAAGCTTAATTGCAGAGGCTTTCCAATCTCACCTTCTATCTCTAACGTAACAGGAATTTTACGAAGAGGTTTTTGATAAGAGGCTTTAAAGGTTTTAATTAATTGATGATTCTTGGTCAAATAAACGTTACTTCCTGGTGCTACATACCCTTCAAAACGTTGAAGGAGGAGATCCCCCTTTTCATAGCGCTTAGAAATACCTACACCCACACTTTCTCTTCCTTGTCTTAAAATCTCAATGCCATCTCCTGGATTTAAAGGTCCTTCTAACTGAATCGTTGCTGTAGAAGTTTTAGGTGAAAAGGCAGTTACGGTTCCAATACGAAGGCCTAAATGCTTGGGACTTTCCTCTGTAACCATATTCTTACCAGACTTTTGAAAATAATAACCTTTAGAAAAGCCTCCTCGATTAAAAACACCTTCCATGTTTTTTAAATCTTCTTTAGCAACTTGATAACTAAGTTGCTCTTTTGCTAAATCGATATATTTACGATAGGTGCTCACCACAGAAGCCACATACTCGGGTGATTTCATACGTCCTTCTATTTTAAAAGAAGTAATACCTGCTGTAATTAACTGTGGTAAATCCTCTAGGGTACACATATCCTTTAGACTCAACATAAATTCTTCTTCTGTTAAAGCCTTTTCATCTTCCAAGAGGGTGTAACGCATGCGACAAGGTTGGGCACAGCGACCACGATTTCCACTTCGTCCCCCAATCAAACTACTCATTAAGCATTGGCCAGAATAACTGTAGCACATGGCACCATGGATAAATGTCTCTATTTCTATCTCACAGTTTTTACAAATAGCCTCTACTTCACTCAGCTGTAATTCCCTGGCTAAAACAACACGGCTAAAACCGGCTTCTTTTAAGAAATGGACATCTTCTATACTATGGGCAGACATTTGGGTACTGGCATGTAAAAACATATGCGGAAAATATTTTTTGACTAAACGTGCTACACCTAGGTCCTGAACAATAAGAGCATCCACACCCAACGCATTTAAATAGTTTAAATAGCCAATCAATTCGTTGATTTCTTGTTCCTTGATGACAATATTTACCGTCACATGTACAGCAATATCTCTTAACTTGGCATAACGTACAATGGCTTCTAACTCCTCATCTGTAAAGTTATCCGCATAGTGTCTTGCGTTAAATGCCTTTCCCCCTACAAATAGAGCATCTGCACCATTTTCAATTGCAGCATAGGCGTTTTCTAGTTTTCCCACTGGGGCTAATAATTCTACCATTTAAATTTTTCACCTTTTCTCTTATAGAATGAACAGGGGAAGGTATTACCTTCCCCTGTTAATATGTTTTTTTCTGTTTTCAGCTACATGAGCTTGTCCTTCAACTAAGAGCTTAACCTTCTCTTCTTGTAAAGCCGAAATTTGAGCCTTAAGTTGTTCTCTCTCCTCCTCAAAAGCCTGAATTTCATCCATACAAACACTAATCTCTTCTAAAGATTTAATATACTCATTCGCAATGTTTAAGGAAGCTAACATATAAACTTTTGCTGGGTTCAGGTTACTTCTTCCATTGGCCTGTTGAATGGCTAAAATTTGTTTATCAATTAAGTTGGCTACCTTTTGGATATGCTCTTCTGTTTCTTCTCCCTGGAGAGCAAAAATAGTGCCACCAATAATGACCTCTACCTTCTTTTTTGACATCACGCACCACCCCTATACGCTTAGTTTTGTCTTTTTGTCTTTATAACATAGGGTTGTTAAAAAACCTACTCTTTCCCTAAATATTCCTTTATAAAGGGGACTGACCCAGTTCAAAACATTCATAAGCATAGGGTGTAAGCATACGTCCACGTGGGGTGCGTTGTAATAAACCTTGTTGTAATAAATAGGGCTCATACACATCTTCTAAAGTATCTTTTTCTTCCCCTATGGCCGCTGCTAGAGTCTCAAGCCCAACAGGACCTCCTTTAAATTGTTGGGCAATGACCTGGATAATGCGACGATCAATTTCATCTAAGCCCCTACGGTCGATATTTAAAAGAGCTAATGCTTTTAAACAGACTGCTAGATCAATTTTTTTCTCATATTTAATAAGGGCAATATCTCTTACGCGCTTTAATAAACGATTGGCCACACGAGGTGTTCCCCTACTGGCTTTAGCAATCTCAAGAGCTGCCTCACTTTCAATCGGTGTATCCAAAAGTCCTGCTGTTCGACTCACAATCTGGGCCAATTCCTCATCACTATAATACTCTAAGCGTTGCATAATCCCAAAACGATCCCGAAGGGGAGAACTGAGCATTCCTGCCCGAGTAGTAGCTCCAATTAGGGTAAAAGGAGGAAGGGATAAACGAATGGATTTAGCTGCTGGCCCTTTTCCCACTACAATATCAATGCAGTAGTCTTCCATAGCAGAGTACAAAACCTCTTCAATAGGCCTAGCCATGCGATGAATCTCATCAATAAACAGAATATCTCTGGGCTGCAAATTATTGAGAATGGCTGCTAAATCGCCTGGTTTCTCTATGGCTGGGCCTGAAGTAATCTTATATTTTACCCCCATCTCATGAGCAATAACACCTGCTAAAGTGGTCTTTCCTAATCCTGGTGGGCCATATAAAAGCACATGATCCAGAGGTTCTTCCCGATGCTTGGCTGCTTCTATAAAAATACGAATCGTTTCTTTAATCGCACTTTGTCCAATATAATCCTCTAATGTTAAGGGGCGAATATTACTTTCTATTTCAGAATCTTCCAGTTGTAAATCAGATGACATCATTCTTTTTGTCATAGTCTCCCCCTTCCTAACCTAACAAACTTAAGGCCTTCTTAATCAGATTTTCACTTGTATCTTGATAGTCAAAAATAGCATCAACAGCCTTCTTTGCTTCACCTTGGCCATAGCCTAAAATCACCAAGGCCTCAATAGCTTCTTCTTTGACTTCTTTTTGAACTTGCTTACCTTCCTGTATAAATGGCATTTCAGGAAGGGCTAATTTACCTAAGCTGTCTTTAAGTTCTAGCACAAGACGTTGTGCTGTCTTAGGCCCAATGCCACTGACTTTACTTAAGGCTTTTGTATCGCCTGCTAAAATATGGCCTATTACTTCACTGGCAGAATACAAATATAAAATTTGCATGCCCCCTTTAGGTCCGATCCCACTGACACTAATCAGCTTTTTAAAAAGTTCACGCTCTTCTTTTGCCTTGAAGCCATAGAGATCATGTCCATCTTCTTTAATATGCTCATAGATATATACCTTTTCCTCCTGATGAGAGGAAGAGGTAAAAGTATAGCCATTACAAAAAACCTCATAACCTATACCATTTGCTTCCAAAACAATAAAATTTTCACCAATTTCAGTTAATTTTCCTCGAATATATGTGATCATCCTAGACTCCTCGTGATTAGAACATTTGTTCTTATTGTATACTATCTCCTCTAAAATAGCAAATAAGGATGTAAGGA
>JAEZKI010000398.1 GCA_023415525.1 Bacillota bacterium
GCTTAATGACAAAGAGCCCTTTGATGTCCTCGTTATTGGCGGTGGACCAGCAGGGGCCAGTGCAGCCATATATGCAGCTAGAAAAGGTTTAAGAACAGGTATTATTGCTGAACGTTTTGGTGGCCAAGTGATGGATACCCTATCTATCGAAAATTTTATTAGCATTCAGTATACAGAAGGACCTAAGTTATCAGCCCATTTAGAGGAGCATGTTAGGAGTTATGATGTGGATGTTATAAGTGCTGAGCGTGCTCAAGGTCTAAGCAAAAAGGGTATGTATATAGAGGTTTCATTAGAAGGAAATGCAGTGCTTAAAAGTAAGACCCTAATTATTTCTACGGGAGCCAAGTGGAGAGAACTTGGGGTACCAGGAGAAAAAGAGTTTAAAAATAAAGGTGTAGCTTACTGCCCACATTGCGATGGACCTATTTATAAAGATAAAGATATTGCAGTTGTAGGCGGTGGAAATTCAGGAGTAGAGGCAGCTATTGATTTAGCCAACATAGCACGTCATGTAACGATTTTAGAATTTTTACCTGAACTCAAGGCAGATGCGGTATTACAACGAAAATTAGAAAGTCTATCCAATGTTACAATTCTGAAAAACGTACAAGTAAAAGAAATTACAGGAGAAAATAAAGTGGATGGCTTAACTTATACAAATAGGGAAACCCAGGAGGAAAAACATCTGGAGCTTGAGGGTGTATTTGTTCAAATTGGTTTAGTTCCCAACACAGAATGGTTAGGCGATACCCTTTCTCGTAATAAGATTGGCGAAATTATAACAGATAAAAAAGGGACTACAAGTTTAGAAGGAGTATTTGCAGCAGGGGATTGTACAGATAGCCCATACAAGCAAATTATTATAGCTATGGGGGCTGGTGCAACAGCTTCACTAAGTGCCTTTGACTATTTAATCCGTCAACAGCAATAAAATAAAAAGCCTCAATCGTGAGGATTGGGGCTTCTAAATAAGAATAGTAATTAAAAGTAGCTAGGAAAGGATATCCTAGCTACTTTTTTACTGTCCATAGGCTTCAAGTTAGAGAAAATCAGATGTAAAAGAAATACTTCTATAGAAATTTGAAGAGTATTTGATGAAGCTTGTTAGAGGATAGTTACATAAATAAACTTAATAATACATAAATAGTTTTTAATATTACATTCTTATTTAAGTGCAGCTCCTTTACAATAAGTATACAACAGGTAAAGGAGGCAAAAGAATGAGTGATACAATATTAGAGTTAAAGGATATTGTAAAATCTTTTCCGGGTGTTTTGGCTTTGCAGGGTATTAACTTTAATTTAAAAAAAGGTGAAATTCATGCAATATGTGGAGAAAATGGAGCGGGTAAATCCACACTAATGAAAGTAGTTTGTGGTGTTCATCAACCTGATCGAGGAACGATAGCCGTTAATGGTAAACAAGAAGTCTTTACTACACCTATGGAGGCCTATGATAAAGGAGTATCCATTATCTTTCAGGAAACAAGTCTTTTTGAAGAAATGACGGTTTTAGATAATTTGTTTTTGAACCATGAAATCATTAAACGCATGGGTGTCATTAGCATTATTGATTATGAAGCAATGCGGCAAAAAGCAAAGGATATCTTTAAACGCTTAAATACAAAGATAGATTTAGATATTAAAATTAAAGAATTAGGTATGGCACAAAAGCAAATGGTTGAAATTGCAAAAGCCTTGACATTTGATGCTAATATTATTATTTTCGATGAACCCACTGCCTCGTTGACGGAACGAGAAGTTACAGCATTATTTAAAACTATTAAAGACCTTAAGAAAAATGGATTCGGAATTGTATATATAAGTCATAGAATGGAAGAAATATTCCAGATTTGTGACCGTGTAACGGTTATAAGAGATGGTAGGTATATATCAACAAAAAATGTTCCAGAAACGTGCAAGGATAGCTTAGTGGCTGATATGGTAGGACGGAAAATGGGTGCCTACTATCCTAAAATAGAAAGTAAGATTGGTTCAGAGTTATTCCGTATTGAAAATTACTATGATGAAGGCTTTGTAAGCGATATTAACTTCTATGTTAATAAGGGAGAGATAGTAGGTTTTGCAGGTTTAGCAGGCGCTGGACGTACAGAATTAATGGAGTCTATTTGTGGGTTTAAAGGCAAGGTGCATGGAAAGACTTATTTAGAAAACAAAGAGATTATGATCAAAGACTATAAAGACTCTATGGCAAATGGAATTGTTTATGTATCTGAAGACCGTGGGAAATATGGTTTGATTGTAGACATGAGTATTAAAGATAATATTACACTTCCTCAGTTACATAATTTTTCTAATGGATTGGGAATCATTCGATGTGATCTAGAAAAAGAAGTGAGTCAAAAATATATAGGAGATATGGATATAAAGGCACCACACTCTGATTTCTTGGTAACTAATTTATCTGGTGGCAATCAACAGAAGGTTTCTTTATCTAAGGCATTAGCACTTCAACCTCGGTTACTTATTTTAGATGAGCCAACACGAGGAGTAGATGTTAATGCAAAAGCTGAAATTTATAAGATTATGAGTGAATTAGCAGCTGAAGGACTTACTATTATTTTAATTTCTTCAGAACTTCCAGAGTTAATTGGTATGTGTGACCGCATTTATGTAATGAAGGATGGCCATATTGCAGGGATGATGAATGGAGAAGAGGCTACACAGGAAGAAATTCTTAAAATAGCACTTGAATCAAAACAAGAAAAAGTGGGAGGTAAGAGAGATGAAGCAAAAAGATAAAAAATCTTTTCTAACCACAGAATGCTATCTTGCCTTATTTTTAGTAGCAATTTTAATTATAATGGCGGTATATGCAAAAGATTTTTACTCACTTAATAACATGATGAGTTTGCTTAATACATTTAGTTATATTTTAATTTCTGCAATTGGTATGAATATGATTATTATTACATCCAATATTGACGTTTCAACAGGAGCATTAATTTCTGTTGTTTGTACCTTTATTGCAATTATAGGTAAGCAAGGTGTTCCTTTTATGGGGTTATTAATAGCAGCCATATTTATGGGAATTCTTTTAAGTACATGTAATGGTGTTTTTATTACTAAAATGAAAATTCCTGCTATCGTAGCGACACTTGCTACAACTCAGATTTTTCAAGGGATTTTACCTTTGGTAGTAGAAGGTTCTATTTATGATTTACCACCTAGCTTTACATGGTTAGCATTTGAAGCCAAACTATTTGGCTGTGTACCAGTCAGTGTGCTTATTTGCTTCATTGTAACGGTTATTGCCATTATCTTTATGAAGTATTCAAGATTCTCTAAGAAGATTTATGCTATCGGAAACAATGCTAATGGTGCGCGCCTTGCAGGAATTAATGTAAACAAAACGATTGTTATAACCTATGCTATTGCAGGTGCATTATTTGGAATATCAGCAGTTATTATTGCTACAGCTGGACAACGTGTTACCAATACAATGGGAACAGGTCTTGAAATGACTTTAATTGCAGCTGTTGTTCTAGGAGGAACAAGTACTGC
>JAEZKI010000401.1 GCA_023415525.1 Bacillota bacterium
AAGTAGACCCCCAGACAGAATGTATAGATTATGATAAGGTGAGAGAATTAGCAAAAGAACATAGACCTAAAATGATTATTGCAGGAGCAAGCAATTATTCTCGAGAGATTGACTTTAAGAAATTTAGAGAGATTGCTGATGAAGTAGGCGCTTATCTTATGGTAGATATGGCGCATATTGCAGGTTTAGTTGCTGCAGGTCTTCATCCCAACCCAGTGCCTTTTGCTCATTTTATAACCACTACAACTCATAAAACTTTAAGAGGACCAAGAGGTGGTATGATTCTTTGTAGCAATGAATTTGCAAAAGACATTGATAAAGCTATTTTCCCTGGTATCCAAGGTGGACCACTGATGCATGTCATTGCGGCAAAAGCAGTGAGCTTTAAAGAAGCCTTAAGTGAAGAATTTAAGGCTTATCAACTACAAATTGTGAAGAATGCACAAGCTCTTTCACAAGCTTTAGTTAAAAGAGGACTTCGTATTGTTGCAGGTGGTATAGACAACCATGTGATGAGCTTAGATGAACGAAATATGAATGTAACAGGTAAAGAAGCAGAACATATGTTAGATGAAATAGGGATTACCTGCAATAAAAATACCATTCCTTTTGATCCTGCCTCTCCTTTTATTACTAGTGGTGTAAGACTAGGTACACCTGCTGTAACAACAAGAGGAATGAAAGAAGCAGATATGGACGATATTGCAGAAATAATCTTTTTAACCCTTAAAGACTTTGAGGCCAATAAAGAGACATGTAAGGCTAAAGTAAATGCCTTACTTGCTAAATATCCACTTTATTAATTAGTACCAAAAATGAGAAAAAATTTTGTGAAAAAGAGAGAGTTCCTTATAAACGAGGAACTTTCTCTCTTTTTATGGGTAAAATATAATCAAAAGATTTAATATATTTGTAACTTAAAAACAATGATAACCTAACTTAAAGATGTTATAATAATAGCAACTTTAAGTAGAGATAAAACCTTGATAAATAAGGACAAAGGGAATAAAAAAATAGAGAATAAAATTTGAGAGAATAACTAAAAGCTAAAAACTAGAAATTAGAAATTAGAAGCTAGATAAGGGGGAATTAAAATGAAAAGAGTAGCAGAGCTTTATTTACCATTAGTCACAAAAAATGAATTTAAGGATATAGATGAAGAAAAAATATTGAGTAAGGTTTGGCAGGAAAGAGAAGGCTCTTTAGAGTCTGTTATTTCCCGTATTATTAATGATACCGTATTAGAGCATATGCGATTAGAGATTGACTCTACCATTATGCAAATGCTTTTCTTAAATGACTATCTTATTAATGTTTTTACTAAGAATTTTGGGGTGCTTGTGAACAACTATATTGTATATTATTTAGAAAGTGAGCAGATTACTGAGATCGAAGAAGAGCTAGTGGAGCTATTACAAAAACTAGTGAAAAAGGTGGATATAAAGTGGACTTTAGAAGGACTCATAGAAGCTGCGAATGAGCTAATAGGAAAAACTACACAAAATACTGGTGAAGAGGGGAAATAAAAATACTCTATTTATGCTAGACTAATCCTTCTGAGTAGAGGGTTCAAATTTGAATAAAAATATCAAAGGACATAACCTAAGAAATTATTTATAGGTTATGCCTTTTTATTTTATAGGGATTTTTGATATTAGAAGATAGAAACTTATAGACGTAAGTAGGTTGAGTAAAAATTTACAAAATAATGTGAATATTCAACTGGAATTTTAGAAAAAAATATATAAAAATTATCTATAAAAAAAGGAATTATTATAAATAGTGTAGAAATACTAATATAAGGGATTAATAATTTAATATCTGGAGGAGGTAGTTTATATGAAAGGTTATGAAACCAAATGCATTCGGAACGTTGCCCTACTGGGACATGGTGGGGCAGGAAAGACTACTTTAGCAGAAGCAATGCTTTATACAGCAGGTATGACGACTCGACTTGGAAGAGTAGAAGCAGGTAATACCGTAAGTGACTTTGATCCAGAAGAAATAAAACGTGGAATTTCTATCCGTACCTCTCTTGTACCTGTTGAATGGAAGGAACACAAGCTCAATATTTTGGATACCCCTGGTTATTTTGATTTTGTAGGAGGGATTAAAGAGACGCTCAGTGTGGCAGATAGTGCTCTAATTGTTATGAGAGCTTCAGCAGGGGGTGTAGAAGTAGGTACTGAGAAGGCTTGGGAATATGCGACAGAAGCTAATATTCCAAAGATGATTTTTCTAACAGGAATGGATGCAGAAAACGTAGATATGGAGGCTATTCTTACAAAATGTAAGGAAAAACTTGGAAGTAGCATCGCCCCTGTTCAAGTGCCTTGGTATGAAGGCGATAAGTTTGTAGGCTATGTACATGTATTGAAGATGTTAGGTAGAAGATTTGATGGGAAAAAGGTTGTGACATGCCCTATACCAGAAAGTTTAAATGAAAAAATTGAACCTATTCGTAACATGATATTAGAAGCTGTAGCAGAGAGTGATGAGATTCTCATGGAAAAGTATTTCGCAGAGGAAGAAATAACGCCAGAGGAAATTCAAGAGGCCTATAGAAAAGGGGTTATGGAAAAACAGATTGTCCCTGTTTTATGTGGAAGTAGTTTAAATACTACAGGTATTTCTGTACTTATGGATACCATTATTTCACTTTTCCCATCTCCAGATGAAGGAAATAAAGCCTTAGGCAGCCTAGGTATAGAAGAAGAGCCTATTGAAGTAGCATGTAGTGGTGAGGGTAAAACTTCACTCTTTATATTTAAAACCATTGTTGATCCATTTATCGGGAAGTTTTCATTGTTTAAAGTGAGAAGTGGAAGTGTAAAAACGGATGATACACTTGTTAATAGCCGAACCAATGAAGCCGAAAAGCTCAGTCATCTCTATGTTCTTTCAGGTAAGGAGCAAAAAGAGGTAGAGAAGCTTTGTGCAGGAGATATTGGAGCAGTAGCTAAACTTAAGGGAACGCATACTTCTGATACCCTGGCTGATAAAGCTTTTCCAGTAAGCTATGAAAAAATAGTCTATCCTAAGCCTTTTGTAAAGATGGCTATTTTCCCAAGTGGTAAAGGAGATGAAGAAAAGATGTCAGCTTCTCTTGCTAAGCTT
>JAEZKI010000441.1 GCA_023415525.1 Bacillota bacterium
CTCATAACCTACAGTATAGATTATGGTGGTATCATCTACTTTTTGTTCTTGCTTAATTACCACTTGGTTACTTAAATTAGGAGATGAACCTCCTGTCGTCCACCCTCTATCTTTTATCTCAGGTAACACACTTTCCTGGAGCTGTTTACTTAGCATAGAGTACTGAAGTGCCCCACTTCTCATTTGTTGTGCTCTAATCCAAACTTTTAAAGCATCTTCAGCCGTTTCTGCTCTTAGCTGCAAATTCAAATGAAGTACCTCATTTTCCAAAAGTTGTTTTAAATGATCCTGATGAATATACATCAGCTTTATTTTATTTGATGATTGATCAACATTTAAACTTTTAAGTCCAAAAATATTTGAAATAGTACTGTCTAAACCAATGTATAAAGTATTATCAATTATTTTATAATCATAAAGTACTGTACTATCTATATACCCGTTACTAGTAATCTCAATTATTATTGCTCTTGAGTTTAAAACGTCATCAATCCTCTTAAATTCTGAACTTGTATATGAAGTGAATTTTATATTTTTAAAGTTATTTGGGAGATAGGAGCTAGCTCCGTCATCATCTGTATCTAACCCCTTCTTTATATTTTGTATATAGCGTTCTGTAAAATATGTTGGAACTTCTATTTCTATATGTGCTTTAGCACCTATATTAGGTTTACCCTTTTTCCATTTCAAATCTTGGATTCCCACTTGTTGAGTAAGCCACCTAAAGGGAACATAAATATTGTTATTAATTTCCAAGTAATCAGAAGTAATACTTTGTGATAAATATGAAGCTTTATTATCTTCAGCAAAAAGAGAATTAGATGTAATATCTTCGGCCCTTACATTTATATAGCTGCCTGCAATTAAACTACTTAATAATATAAAATTTAGTAATTTTTTCATAACAGTTTTCTCCTTAATGTAATTTAATTGATTCCCTTGAAAGTATTCTTTAACTCTTCTATTCCTTAATTTCTACCGAGCATATGATGAGTAAAATTTGCGTTTCTCTTCCGATACATTTCTGCATACTTAATGCCACCCTTGCAAGCACATGTTTTACTATACTCAACTGTCTTTCCACATCTATTACAAATCTTTTTCATATGTACGATTTAGGAATGAAAAACTAGACTTAATAGTAGCGTAATAGAATCAAAACTAGTAAAACAAATCTGCATTAAAATACCTTTGACCTTTAGAAATATTAAAATCCTCAAATGTTACACCATATTTAGTACTAAAATTATTGATAAAGTCAGTTAAATGATCATAGATTACGGTTTTCTGCGTTTCCTTATCCATTTCATCGGCATAATAACTATCTAAATCATACTCATCCATATAAACTATATATTTGCTATTTATTTTCTGAATAGCATAGGTATAGGCAAATGAAGTGCCACCTTTTTTTATCATCTTACTGATTCCTACTTGTTTACCGTTTTCAATTATTTTTATAAGTTTCTCTCTGCCCATATCCTATAACCTATCCATATAAATTAAAGTTTAAGAGATAAAGAGAGGGGGTGGTGGGGAGGGCCGCAGAGGAAAAAACATAAGACCTAAAAGATCAATTTTTAGGTTTTCCTTTTTTATCTCTACAAACTGGAATTTCTAATCCAATTTCTTTTCAATGATAATAATAGACTCATCATTTTCACCAATCATCTCAACTGAAATAGTATCAACAACTGTACTAAATGATTGTATCCCCTTTAGCTTCTTATCAATAAACCGATATAGTACTTCATTACTTATTATTTATTCAAATAGTAGGGGGGCTATTTTCTTTAGAGATGGTTATTTTGTCTTTTAAACTCGATATCTGATGCAACTACAGTGAGGTATGCAAGTTCTCCATCATTTCGTATTACAAGTGCATGATACTCATTTCCTACATTATTTGGATATATTTCTTGATATAGCCATACAGCACCTTGTAGATCTCCCTGTTTTTCAAGAATAGAGTAATTCTTAAATATTACTTTATCAATATTTGTAAATCCTCCTGAACTATCTAGTTCTATGATAAAATCATCCCTCCCACTATCTATACCATATATATCATCTGCTGTTAATTCACTTCTTCTTTTTGCACTTCTTAAAAACTCATTGATTTTTCTTTTATATAATGTTTGATAGTATTTATCAGAGAAAACTGCTGCCTTATCTGAAATTCTTAAGTCATAATGATAGCCACACTGTTGGCACAAATTATACCATTCTTTAGTATAGTATTTCATAAACTCCATCTAACTCCTTTATCCTATGTATAAGTGGAAATTTGCTTAATTATAGCACTTCTATTACCAATCCACCACACTACTATCTCCCACCTGCAAATTACACACCCTACAAAGCACAGTAACATTATTCAATAAGGTAAGTTTCAGCTAATAGACAAACTGGAATTTATCTAATTCTTTTCGTAATAAACAATATCCATCTTCTCATTAATTTTTTCAACAATCCCTGTTTTCCTATATCCTAATTTCTCATATAAATGGCAATTTCCTTCCTCTTGAAGAATGGTATCAAGCTTCCAATTATCATGTCCATGAATCTTTTCTACTTCTTCAAAAGTTTTTTGAGCCAGGCCTTTATTACGAAATTCCTTCATAATGAAAATAGGTGCTACTCTTTTTCTGCTTCCATCTTTTTTATCAACAATCCTAATAGCTCCAACTAAATCATTTCCATTAAAAATGTAGTAAAAATATGTAAACTCTTGCAACAACTTGGCTTCGATTCTTTCTTTTACCTCATTTCCAGGACTTGTTTCATAATCTTGATATTTTTCTAGCAAATCATTAAAAGCTTCGATTTGCATATTCCATATTCTATCACAATCCTTCACATCTGCTCTAACCAACTTCATATTAGCACCTCACCAAATTCTAATTTACCAATCCACCTCACTACTATCACCTATCTGCAAATTACACACCCTACAAAGTACAGCCACATTGTCCAACTAGGTAAATTTCAACTAATAGATAAACTGGAAGTTGTCTCTCAGCTCAGATTCATTAAATTTTTATTGGTTTCATATTGAATCTTTTACGAATTTTTCTACCCAATTTATGAAGCTCTTTTTCTTGTTGCTCTGTCAATTCAGGAACACGCTCCCATAAAATACGAATAACTGTTTCAGCTTCCGCTTCTGTCTTTATTGAGTCGAATATTTGCTCTGTGTTTATTAAAAGTTCTTCTAGCCTACAAGTTAATAATACATTATACATATTATTTCTTCCTCCATATACATTTTACCAATCCACCGCACTACTATCCCCCACCTGCAGATTACACACCCTACAAAGTACGGCCACATTATCCAACTAGATAAAAGCTAATAGGCTGATAGATGCACTGGAATTTGAATTACTCCCTATAACCTATAATCCCAATAATATTATTATCCTGTAAAATACCTACAACCTTTTTGCCTTCTGCGATTAGTCCATCTCTGCAATCAAGAATATTTTTAGGAACATTTTCCAGAATTTCAAAACAAACAGTATACACATCATCACTTACACCATTTTTATAGTTCACAAAAATTCTTTCCAATTGTTCTAAACTTATTTCTTGTGCAGGTAACCAAGAAAAAATATCCATTACTTTCATTAAAGTATTTTCCTCCACAATCCCTAGTTTACCAATCACACCTACTACTATCTCCCACCTGCAAATTACACACCCTGCAAAGCACTGCTATATTATCCTCATCTAATCTTAACTCTGGATAATCTTTAAATGACTTTATATGATGTCCTTGAAGATGTTCTGTTGTGAGTATCTTTCACTTACCCCAACATCTCTCACAATAAGGATGCTCTTTTACTTTTCTATTCCGTAGCTTTCTCCAAGCATATGATGAGTAAAATTTACGTTTCTCGGGTGAAATATTTCTGTTATATTTAATGCCAGCTCTGCAAGCACACGTTTTGCTATATTCGACCGTCTTTCCACATCTACTACAAATCTTCTTCATATGTACGATTGTTGTCCTTTTTAGTCTAACAAATTATTATAATATTTACAATATTTTTACTTTAGTTCACAAAAAATACTCCCAACCATTACAGTCAGGAGTTCAAGGGAGTTAATGACTTACATAT
>JAEZKI010000445.1 GCA_023415525.1 Bacillota bacterium
CCTTTAAGACAGCTTTAAAATCAACTTGCGCTTTTTCTCTAACCTTTTCAAGTTCTTCCTTGGTAATTGGAGATAAAGTATAGCCTTCCCAACGAATGCGCTGATTCATTTCACCTGGATAAATGGCATATTCACTGACCTGTATTGTTTCAAATAAGGTGTCCTCTGCCTCTAGTTGCTTTAACAGCTTATATGGTCTTATATTTAAGGTTTTATAAATAGGCTTTTCCTCTAAATCTATGTAATAACCTACACCAACTAAAGCTTTTTCTTCTACATCATCATATTCATAAAAACCTAATTGAATGAGTTGCCTATTCTCCTTTACAAAGCCAAGGCTTTTTAGTTCTTCCAATTTCCAAATATAACCCATTTTAGTAAAACTATCTGCTGATTGGGTATCTATTATTCTTTGCTCTTCTATATAAGTTAACAACATTGTCTTGCTTTTATTGATTAATACTTGTAACTTAGTTAATTCTCTAAGTGCTTTTTGATAGTATGACTTCTTTGCTTCAGATTCTTTGTTAATAGATTTTTCTAAAATATTTAAAATAATCTCCACTTTAGCTTGAAAACTTGGAATATAGTAATTTCCTAGCTCCTTAACTAGCTCTTTTTGATAACTTTTTATCTGCGAAAGTGGAATAGAGGCAAAGCCTGCTTTCAAACATTCACTTATAAAATGCTCAATGCATTCAATCCCCTCTAATTGTTGTTTCATTTTTTTCACAAAAGCTGAGATATTTACTTTTTTAGGCTTTTCCACCTCTTCTAGTTTCTTTTCTTCGCGTTTTTGAAGCTTTTCTCTCTTACTTAATACTTCCTCCGGTATCTCTCCCTCAGCAAAATGCCCTGGATTTAAATAATAAGCATAGAGTAAGCCCGTGGCATGCTTGCAAGGAATCTGCCTACTTGGACAGCTACATCTAAAGATTGGCTCATTAGGATTTATAAAATCAACAGAAATCACATAATTACTCTTGCCACTTCCTAAACACTCTCCAAAAATTAAATCCTTTTCCTTTGAGATAAATGTTTTAATGATTTTACTACTACTGGCTAATTTTTTTGCATTAGTAAATGAACTATCATTAAACGCTGTAGACCTTACATATTCCTCTGTCAATTTAATCATTATAATCCACCTTCCATGTTTACTTTTATTCTTTTATCTGTTTTACATCCTTTTACGTTAAAACCCATTGAAGTAGGGATAATGATTCACCCCTTTGACTTTGAATCCTATCATTACATAGATAGTATGTCTCCCATCATCCCATCATCCATATATTCCTAAATAGAATAACATATGTTTGAATTTAAATATAGAATATTTGTATTATTCTAAATTGTAAATTACTCATTACCCTTATTCTTACTATGAAGCTTTATTAGATACAAGAAAATGGACTAGCGTATATATTTCTTACGCTATTAAAGGTAAGCGTAAAATATCCCTGGACAGTAGTCGCAGGGATATATCTTTTTATTTAGTTTTCTTACTATAGCACTCTTGGGGTAAAGCTGCCCAAGGTAGGTAGTTTTTTAAAAGATTAGGGTCTTCTTTAAAGCTTACATTTGGTAATGACTCAAAAATATATTTTAGATAGGCAAATGGATTAAGGTTATTAGCTTTTGCCGTTTCTAGAATACTATATGTAATAGCACTTGCCTTAGCTCCACGTTGGGTATTGGCAAAAAGGAAGTTTTTGCGACCTATAACAAATGGTTTTATACTTCGTTCAGCTCGATTATTAGAAATTTCACATCTGCCATCAAGCATATAGTTTTGAAGATACTTCCATTGATTCTTGCTGTAATTAACAGCCTTTCCTAAGGCTGATTGTGGCAAGGGATTGACTTTTTCAAGCCACGCTAAATAGGCGTCCCATACTGGCTTTTCCAGTTCTAGTCGCTTTTTATACTTCTCTTCAGGTGCTAAACCCTTCAAATCCTTTTCTAACTGGAACAACTTATCACAATAAGCTTTTCCTATAGCTGCTTGTGAACCTAGTTGCTGTTCTTTAGGAATACTTAAGTGCTCATCATATTTCCTTATAGCATGAGCTACACACCCACAAATGATGATTTCTTTAGGCAGTTTATGATAGATCTCATAGCCATCTACATGAAGATAGCCCTAGTAGGACTTAAGAAAAAGCTTAGGATGCTGTGCAGACCTTGAAGGTTGATACTCATACAGGATGATGTTTCTTTCTAATCCATCATCACCTGTCAGGTATAGCCACATATAGGATTTACTCGTGGCTGTCTTCCCAGGCTCCCTTAAAACTTGTAAGGTCGTTTCATCTGCAAACAACACCTCTCTTTTTAAGAGCTCCTTTTTAAGGAACTCATAGATAGGATCTAACCAATCGAGTGCGGCACGATTTGTCCAGTTAGACAGGGTTTGTCTCGATAAATCAAGACCATTTCTTTTATAGTCTTGTTCCTGCCTATAAATAGGGATGCCTTTAATAAACTTCTCAGTCATGATATGTGCTATTGCAGAAGGTGAAGCAATACTTCCTTTTATAACTGGCTCTGGTAAAGAGGCTTTAGCAATAGTAACTTTCTCAGCCGTCTTTTCAAAGTTACGGCAGCTATAGATGAGTTGTACATGTTCTATCACTTCTACTTGAGCAGGGATGATTTTAAGTTCACGGCGAACTTCTTTGCCCATGACATGACGTTTTTCCCCACAATCAGGACATACTTGTTCCTCTTCAGGTAGTTCATAGATAATGGTTTCAGTAGGAATGTCTTTTAACATGTCATCTTTTTGACCTACAGATTTCTTCCTTTTATAAGTCACTTCTTCTAGTGTAGGTTCAAGAAGATCATCTTTTTGAAAACCTTCCGTTTCATTAAACACAAGAGACATTTGATCTTCAAATGTGGTTTTCTCACTAGAAGAGCCAAATTTTTTATGCTGACCAAGGCGGATTTGCTCCTGAAACCAATCCAGTTTATGTTCTAGCATTGTGATTTTTTCTTCTTGAGATTTGCATTTTTCTTCTAACTGACCAATGTATTCGATTTGATTTTTGTGAGAATTTTCATTTGTTTTCATATATTTATTATACCATAATTGTAAGTAAAAAACGGGGAAAACAGAAAGGAAAAGTGCTGATTTTACAGGGGCTAACAGCACTTTTTTTGACATTTTGAAAGGGCTTAGCATACATCAGATATAGTTATTTTTTGAAGGACTTTAGTTTGATCAATAGAGAGTCCTTCAAGAAGCCAACGTAATTGTTGAGGAGTAATAAGCCTAGCTTCTTGAGGAGATTTAGGCCATTGAAATTTACCATCTTCTAGACGTTTGTATAATAAAATGAAACCATTATCATCCCAAATCAAAGCCTTAAGTCTATCCTTTTTCTTATTGCAGAAGAGAAAAATACTTTTTGAAAATGGATCTAGCTTAAACTGCTGAGTAACGACAGCAGCTAATCCATCAACAGCTTTTCTAAAATCTGTAGGTCCACAAGCTAGGTAGATTTGATCTGCCACTAAAATATCCTTTAACATAGCGTACCTAATATTTGAATGAGATCTGTAAGTGTTTGTTTATCAAAGCCTTTGGCAATATCCACTTTAAAGGGACCTGCTTGAAGTGTGATAGCTGGAGCTGATACAGATACAGGGGGCTTTTTGGTTTTTTTAATGAGTAAAGGTGCCCACTGAGTTTCTGGCTTTTGGGCTGTGTTATCTAGTTTGTTAAACTTTCTCTTCCAATAGTGATACTGGTCAGGTGAGACGTCATTTACCTTACACCACTCTTGAATACTAAGTCCACTACTTGTACACTCATCAATATGCTTACGCCATTGTTCTTGCTTTGATATCATTGTCATAAAAAATATACCTCCATACATAATTAGTGTATAGAGGTATTATGACATGGGCTTGAGTGGATAAGAAGGTGAGCTTTTATTTTACGCTTACCATTAAAGTTATAGTTTTGTACAAAATTAAAACTTCTTTAGCCTATAAAAAAAAGCCTCCCAATCGGAAGGCTTTTCCCTTAGCTTGTTTATAGGAGGCTCTACTATACTTGGAAACAGCATACTTCTAAAACTCAATAACTTTTTCACACTTATATATATCCATTTTACTATCATTCAAAACAACATACTTCTAAAACACATACTGAGACTTTAACAACACTAAATAATTTTTACTATCATTCAAAACAACATACTTCTAAAACGCTGCTATTGTCGCTGTCCCTACTGCTAGTGTTTTACTATCATTCAAAACAACATACTTCTAAAACCGCTTGTACTTACATAG
>JAEZKI010000452.1 GCA_023415525.1 Bacillota bacterium
TGACTCCCTATTCCTCTCATTTTTCCTTCATCTAGAACGATAATTTTATCTGCATCTTGAACGGATGAAATTCTCTGGGCAATAATAATTTTAGTTGTATTAGGGATTTCTTCTTTAAAAGCTTTTCGAATGAAACTATCTGTTTTTGTATCAACTGCACTTGTGGAGTCATCCAAAATAAGAATCTTAGGCTTCTTAAGGAGAGCCCTAGCAATACAAAGTCGCTGTTTCTGACCACCTGACACATTACTTCCACCTTGTTCAATATAGGTATCATACTGCTTAGGCATCTTTTCTATAAACTCAGCAGCTTGGGCTAACTCACAGGCTCTCATCAGTTCCTCATCCGTTGCCTCTTTATTCCCCCAACGTAAATTCTCTTTAATAGTACCTGAAAATAAGACATTCTTTTGAAGCACCATAGCCACTTCATTTCTTAATGTCTCAAGATCATATTCTCTAACATCTAGGCCTCCTACCTTAACTTGGCCTCCTACTACATCATAAAGTCTTGGAATAAGCTGAACCAGGGAGGACTTAGCACTTCCTGTTCCGCCAATAATCCCAATAGTCTCACCTGACTTAATAGAAAAATTGATTTTTTCAAGAACACAATTGTTTTTATCTTTGCCATAGGCAAAGTCTACCTCTTCAAAATCAATAGAACCATCACTTACTTCAAATATAGGGTTTTCTCCATTTTTCAAATGGGTTTCCTCATTAATGACTTCTGCAATACGTTCTGCTGAAGCCCGTGACATAATCACCATTACAAAGATCATAGCAATCATCATTAAACTCATTAAGATGTTCATAACATAGGCAAATAAGCTCATCAGTTCGCCTGTTTTTAAACTTCCTCCTATGATCATCTTAGCTCCTATCCAGGAAATCAAAAGCATACACCCATACATGGCCAATTGCATAATAGGGGTATGTAATATAATGAGTTTTTCTGCCTTAATAAATATCTGATAGAGGTTATCGGCTGCTTTCTCAAACTTGCTAATCTCATGCTCTTCGCGCACATAGGCTTTAACCACACGAATAGCATTAACATTTTCTTGAATGCTGGCATTTAAATCATCATACTTCTTAAAAACTTTAACAAAAACAGGATGTACCTTCCTTAAAATAAGCCATAGGGCTGTTCCTAAGAAAATAATAGCTCCTACAAAAACCATAGACAACCTTGCATTAATAGTAAAGGCCATAATCATGGCAAAAATAAGCATAAAAGGTGCTCTCGTACAAATACGGATAATCATCTGATAAGCATTTTGTACATTGGTTACATCTGTTGTTAAGCGTGTAACTAAACCTGCTGTGGAATACTTATCAATATTTGAAAAAGAAAAATTTTGGATATTAGAGAACATGGCTTCTCTTACATTCTTGGCAAAACCCGTACTTGCCTTTGCTGCACACCTACCTGAAAGTACACCAAACATTAAAGCCAACATGGCTGCACCAACCATACAACTTCCCATGAATACTACATGTCTCATATCTCCCTTTTCTACTCCATTATCTATAATAGATGCCATCATCAAGGGTATCAAAACTTCCATAATCACTTCTAAAACAATATAAATAGGCGAAAGAATAGAATCCTTTTTATATTGTTTAACCTGTGCCAATAAGGTTTTTAACATTGCTGCTCCTCCTTTATCTTTCTATCAGCCTAACCCAAAAATTAGCTTGCTAACTATTTTAACAAAATATTCCTTATACGTCTAGAGTAGACATGTTTTTTAGCATAGTATTTAAAATACGTACAACTTCTAGCTTTTCTTCTTCTGAAATATTCTTATAGAGTCTATCCTCCATTTTATATAGCTGACTAATCATTTCAAGACGCTGAGCATAGGCTTTCTCCGTGAGTTGAATTTCCTTATAACGATTGTCCTTTCTGCTAATCCCTAAGCGAATAAAGCCCTTCTCCTCTAGCCTTTTTAATAACCCCGTAACCGTAGGGCGCTTAAGATGAAATCTTTTTTCTAGATCTATAGGATTCACCTCATGCCCTTCATTTTCATGTAAAAAGCCCAATATATTACATTGGGCTGCTGTTAAATCTATTTTTGAAATAGCAGAATTAAATTCTCTTTCGTAAATATTATTTACCATTTTCAAAAGTAAGCCAAGTCTTGTCTTTTGCTCCATTTTCTCGCTCCTTTACTTTGATTGACTTTTTATTATAACCTATTGGAGTTTTCTTTTCACGTCTTCTATTGTACTCCTCTTGGTTAAATAAAGGTCACCACTTCTTCTAGGGGCTTTCTTCTGGGTTGCTTAGGTGTCTCATCGGCTGGTACACCCAGTGAAATAATAGCCATCAAGCTATAGTCTTCTTTTTTGAAACCTATGAGCTCTTCAAGTTCTTCTTTTGCATAATTAGGACCTGTCATATAACAGGTTCCATAGCCTAGAGCCGTTGCTGCTAACATAAAGTTCTCTACAGCCGCTCCAATACCTTGAATATCTGAGTGAGTGGATTTCATTTGCTCAATAATTTTTGTATCTACCTGGCTTGCCTTTAAAATTTTTTCTTCAACCATATAATAAGCTTTATTATATACCATAATGGCACAGCCAGAACGTTTAAAGTTGGTGTAATAGGGAAGTAATGCCATATATTTTTGTTTTTCTTCTTCTGTAGAGGTTAACTCAGCTATATGCCTATGACACCTTGCTACTATCTTCTCCATCTCATCTATAAGCTCTTGATTTTGTACCACAACAAAATGCCAGTTTTGTTGATGCTTAGGTGAAGGGGCATAAGTAGCCGCTTCTAGCATTTTTAAAATATCTTCTTTTGGAACCTGAATGGCTTTATAATCCCTAATACTTTTACGTTTATAAATAAAATCCAGTTCTGACATACTTGTCTCCTTTTTTGCTTCTAAATTCTTATTTTATCACTCTACTATAAGTCATATAGTGGCTTCCTGCAATACTCTTTTATCTAGAATAAAGACGACCTTCCTTAAATTGCAAATTGGCTGGTATATAGTTCATGATAAAAGCCTTTCTTATTTAAAAGTTCTTCATGACTACCTTGTTCTATAATCTTACCCTCTTTCATGACTAAGATAATATCTGCATTTTGAATAGTGGACAAACGATGGGCTACAATAAAACTCGTCCTTCCTTCCATTAAGCGATTAAATGCACTTTGGATCTTCATTTCTGTTCGTGTATCAATAGAAGAAGTCGCTTCATCCAGTATAAGCATAGGAGGCTTCATTAACATAACCCTGGCAATACAAAGAAGTTGCTTTTGCCCCTGGGATAGTATCCCTCCTTCTTCACCTATGACCGTATCATATCCCTGTGGCAGACGCTTAATAAAGGAATGGGCGTGAGCTGCTTTAGCTGCCACCAAAACTTCTTCTTCCGTAGCATCTGGCTTTCCCATTTTGATATTTTCTCTAATGGTTCCTTTCTTCAGCCAAGTTTCTTGTAAAACCATGCCGTAGTTGAGGCGTAAGCTCTTTCTAGTCATCTCCCTAATATCGATATCATCTACTTGGATACTTCCCTTATTCACATCATAAAATCGCATAAGTAAATTAATAAGCGTGGTTTTTCCACAACCTGTGGGGCCTACAATAGCCACCTTTTGACCAGGTGTAATAGAAAGTGTAAAGTTCTCAATGAGTTTTTTCTCCGGTAAATAGGAAAATTTCACTGCTTCGCATTTTATAAAGCCCTTTGCATCTTCTAGGCTTATAGCTTTAGGACTATCTGGCACCTGAGCCTCTTCTTCTAATAGTTCAAATATACGGGTAGCACAAGCTAAGGCATTTTGCAGCTCTGTGACTACACTTGATATCTCATTAAAAGGTTTCGTATATTGATTGGCATAACTTAAAAAGCAAGACCATGCCCCTACTGTCATTCCTCCACTTAGTACCGTTAAGGCACCTGTCACAGCTACTCCTGCATACACAATACCATTTACAAATCGTGTACTAGGATTCGTCAAAGAGGAAAAAAAGGTGGCCTTTAGCGAAGCCTTCCCCAGTCTTCCATTTATTTCATCAAATTTCCAAAGAGCCTCTGCTTCATGCCCATAAGCCTTAACTACTTTCTCATTCCCTATCATTTCATCAATAAAAGCCGTTTGTTCCCCTCTTGTTTCAGACTGGAGCTTGAACATAGAATAGGTCTTTTTAGCAATAAAACTAGCCACAAATAAAGAAAGAGGTGTCACTAAAACCACTACAAAGGTAATGCCCACATTAATGGTTAGCATAAAGATAAGGGTACCTACTATGGTTGCAATGCTTGTAAAGAACTGAGTAAAGCCCATCAAAAGCCCATCCCCAAACTGATCCACATCAGCAATAACTCGGCTTACAACATCCCCTTTAGGGTGGGTATCTATATACTTAAGAGGTAATATCCCTATTTTTTTAAAGGCTTCCTCCCTAATATCACGGACCACATTATAGGTCACTTTATTATTGATTCGATTCATAATCCATTGGGCTATACCTGTTAAGCTTACAAGGACTGCCACTTGCGTAAGAACGGTTAAGATGGCCTGCCATTGCACCTTACCATATACGATACCATCAATGGCTTTTCCTATTAAAATCGGCACATAGAGAGTAAGTCCTACAATTCCTACTGCCAGTATGATAGAAAGGACTAATAGCCCTATGTATTTCTTTAAGTAATGAAAAACTTTAAGGAGAGTTTCTTTTTGAATACTATTACTAAGTAACTTCTTTTTCATTACTCTACCTCCTTTTTAAACTGAGAATAATAGATTTCCCTATAAACCTCACAGTTTTCTAAAAGTGCCTCATGAGTACCACAGCCTACCATTCTGCCATCCTCTAACACCAGAATCTGATCTGCATACTGTATAGAAGAAGCTCTTTGAGATACCAAAACTATCGTAGGTTTGTAATCTAATTCTCTAATGGCTTTGCGTAGCTTAGCCTCTGTAGCAAAATCCAAAGCTGTGGTACTATCATCTAAAATTAAAATATCCGGTTTTTTTACCAAGGCTCTGGCTATGGATAGTCGTTGTTTTTGCCCTCCTGAAAGATTACTGCCACCTTGTTCAATGAAGGCATCTAGCCCTCCTTTAGTCGCCACTATATCTTGTGCTTGGGCAATGCTTATTGCTTCTTCTAGTTCTGCTTTTGTCGCCTCTTTTTTACCCCAACGTAAGTTTTCCTCAATGGTTCCTTTAAAGAGGACAGCTTTTTGCATAACGATACCCACTTTTTGACGTAGAGCCTCTAGAGAATACTCCTTTACATTTAAGCCATCAATCAAAACTTCACCTAAAGTAGCATCATAAAACCTAGGAATAAGTTGTACAACAGAACTCTTACCTGAACCTGTTCCTCCAATAATACCTATGGTCTCTCCAGGCATAACGCTAAAATGAATATCTGTCAAAGATTCTCCTCCTGCCCCTTTATAACAAAGAGAAACCCCTTTAAAACAAATGGCGGGCACTAAAGCTTGTTCTTCTAATTTCTGTAACCCTTCTTCACTCTGTAATTTTTTTGTAAGCTGTAATTCTTCTTTAACCTTCATGCTGGACTCTATTTCCAAGGCATCTGCTATACGATTGCCACAAGCGATAGATTTAGTAACCGTAATAATCAAAGCAGCTAATTTAATAAGTTCTATTAGAATTTGGGACATATAGTTATATAAAGCTACAACTTCACCCTGAGTAAGATGACTGGCCTCTACCTGTAGTGCCCCTACCCAAATGAGCTGAATAATAACTATATTAATAATGACATAAGTGAGAGGATTCATTAAGGCTGAGAGGTTTCCTGCCCTTTTTTGCTCATGGGTAAGACTTTCATTGCAGCCATTAAAAGTCATTCTCTCCTCTTCTTCTTTGCAAAAGGCTCTGATGACACGTGCTCCCATTAAGTTCTCTCGCGTTATGCTTAAAACATTATCCAACCTTTGTTGTACGACCTTTAGCATGGGAATATTGAGAAGCATAATTCCAAATACTACAATAGATAATAAAAGAATGGCTATTACAAAAAGCATAGCCACCTTTACATCAATCGTAAAAGCCATAAAAGTAGCTCCAAATACCACAAAAGGGGATCTTAAAAATAAACGAAGAACCATATTAACACCATTTTGGGCCTGATTCACATCACTGGTCATACGGGTGATCATGGTGGAGGTCCCTAGGGTATCGATTTCAGTAAAGGAAAGTCCTAATAAATGTTTAAACAAAGCCCGGCGCACACCTGTCCCAAAACCTACAGCAGCCTTTGCCGAGAAATACTGAGCGGTTACTGCACATGCAAAACCAATGACTCCTAAAAGGACAAGGAGTATACACATTCTAATGATATATGTCCCATCTCCTCCTTCTATACCTTTATCAATAATGGCTGCAATCACTAAAGGTACAAACAGCTCGAAAGAAGCTTCTAGCATTTTAAAGGCTGGGGCTAAAATACACTCTTTCTTATAAGCCTTTAAATAGACAAGTAATTTTCTCATGTTATCCTCTCACTCTATCTTTTTTATTCTTAGACTTTATCATAGCACACTCACTACCTTAAGAAAATTATAAATGACATAATCTATCCATCTCTTTATTTCTTTGACCCTATTTTGTTTTTCATCTAAAGAGGCAGAAGCTCAACAATGGGCTTCTGCCTTTTTAGGTAAATCTTTAAGCGACATTAATGACTCTTAAGCTTTTTACTATTTCGTATACAGTTCACAACAGCCAGAACCACCATACATACCACATTGATGGTTAAAATAGTCACTGCGCCTACCATACCTATTTGATCAGCTACTACGCCAATCACTTGTGGGGCAATAATACCTCCTAATGCTGCAATAGCTAAAAGTATAGACATTCCTGTGGTGGAACCTTTAATGTACATTCCCCCATTGGATATACAAGTTGGATAAATTCCTGCAAAGAAAAAGCCCATTCCTGCTACTGCTAAAGTGATAAGTACTAAATTTGTGGTAGAAATAAGTAATAAGAAGAAAAGACTGGTGCCTATACAATTAATAAGAATAAGTAGTTGCTTACTCATCTTTGTTGAAATATAAGCGTTTAATAAACGTCCAATCATAATAACAAGCCAGGTAATAGAAACTAAGTTTGTGGTATAGCTATCTGTCATAATCCCTGTACTTTTAAAATAAGTAACAAACCAGCCATTTACGCAGTTTTCTGCACCTAAGTAAAAGAAGAGAATAAAACCTATAATATAAAAATCTGCACTTTTTAAGAACGTCTTAGAATCCTTTGCAGACTCTTGATCCTGTTTTTTATTTTTTTGTGTCTTATTTACTTTCTCTTCATCTAATGGCATGAGGCTATAGCCTATACAAGAAAGTAGACTTAACACAATAATCGTATAAATAATAAGACGCCAGTTAAATCCACTACCTATAAAAACGCCTGTTAGGAAAGGGGCTAAAAAAGCACCAACGGCAAAAACGGTATGTAATAAACTAAGGGCTGCAGGTGAACCATCATAATCATTTACTACCATATTATTGGTAATACTTACGGTGCCTCTTCCTATTCCTAGCAAAATACAGGCTACATATAAAACTGGGATAGGTACAAGTAAGGTCAGCATCAATAAACTCAGTGGAACCAAGGTGGATAATACAATACTCGTTAACTTTCTACCTAATAATTTAACAATAGGTGGATTAACGAAACTGGCTAAAAAGTTACCAATTGCAAAGGCTGATAACAGACCACCTGCTACACTGTAA
>JAEZKI010000397.1 GCA_023415525.1 Bacillota bacterium
CCATAAAGTCTGCAGTTTCTTTGACAACCTCCCAATACTCCTCCAGAAGCTTTTTATCCTGTTTGCTTTGATAAATCAACTCTAGCATATAAAGAATATGGGGTTGCTGCCAAATTAAAAGGGTTGCAATGGTTGAAGGACTATCTATCCCATCATATGCTACCATCTTTGGCCATCTTGCACCCTTGTAACCATTCCTTGCTGCATTTGCTTGAGCTTCTTTTAGGTGTTGTTTATACCAAGGCAAGCTTCGCTCCAGTAACTCTGCTCTATTCCAAAGTGGCAAGTGTCCCCCATGCCACAGGTGCATTTCTAAATGGAATTTACCATACCAGCTATTGCAAGTAAGGCCCGTTTCTTGAGGAGGCATACATCCACAAGACTGAATAGCCATTAAATACTGTGATAAAACAATGCGCCTTTCTAATTCCAAAGCTCTAGGGTCTTTAGACTTATAAAGTTCTATAACTCCTCCCTTTTCCCAAAAGGCTTTCCATGCTTTTTTACTTGCTTCTCTTACACTCTCTCCATTTCTTGTTTTGTCGCTCTCCTGAGGAGAAAAGTTAATCGCTAAATCTAATGTTCCTGCCCCATGGCTACTTACTTCTATCCTATGAGGCTTAGTCATTCTGCTTGCTATAGGCACATGGCTAGTGACATAGACACTATAGTTCATTTCATCCAGTTGTCGTTGTAATATAAGTTCCTTTTCACTGGCCTGGTTAAGGGTTGTCTTATGTTTGTCTACTGCCTCCCAATCTGAACCACTTATGGAGGTGGCTCCATAAGGAAAATCCAGTACAACGCTCAGTAGACCTTTTTGAAGGGCTGCTGACTCTATATAAATGCCTAAGGTGGCTTCTTGGTCATCACAAGCTGTTAGCACCTTGCAAGAATGTCCATAAATTTCAAACTGACTTTCTATGATGCCTTCATAGAGCCTAAGTTCTTGGTGGATTTGGGTAATTTCTTCTTGGCTTATTTCTTCCCCCTTCCACAACAGACCAATCCTCCCTAAATTCATACGGTGCGGATTATGTCTTAACCAATTGTAAACCTCTTCATTGCCCGGCTTCATCTCCACAGCATAGGTTACTTTACGCCCTAAATAATCATATTCTGTCATTTCTAAATCATGCATCGTATAAATAGGTTGCTTTTCATTAGCAGGTGTTCGATGCCATCCCCAATTACTCATAGTGCAAAGAGGGACATCTTGTTCCTTATATTCTTTATACAGTGTCTGAAGACCTGTTGCATCTACTGTATAAGCAAAATCTCCATTCCCTACCGTTAAGGGAGATAAGAGATTGACTTCTTCTAATATGGGATTATGTCTCGAAACCAGTTCATATCTATTAATCATGTGTTTTCCTCTTTTAATCCTTTTTAATTAGCCTTTTAAACCACTTGTACTAATACCTTCCACCAAATATTTATTAAAGAATAAGAAAATCAAAAATACTGGTACCAAAGATAAGGTGGACATGGCAAACATGGCACCATAATCTGTTGTAGAAGAAGCATCTGCAAAAAGCTTAATGGCTATAGATACGGTATAGGTCTGTGGCTTATTTAAGTAAATGAGAGGACCCATAAAATCATCCCACTTCCAGTAAAACTGAATAATGATAGTGGTTACTATTGAAGGCTTTAGTAGAGGTAAAATAATACGTGTAAAAATACTATATTTACTACATCCATCTATGGTTGCTGCTTCATCTAATTCTCTTGGAATACCTGCTGTAAACTGCATCATTTGGTAAATAAAGAAGGCTTGTCCAAAAAAGTGGGGAAGGACTAAAGGTATAATAGAACCTACAAAACCCAATTTGTTGTAAATGATATACTGAGGTATTAATATGATTTGGGAGGGTAACATCATGGTACAAATCATGGCTGTAAACCAAATTTTTCTCCCCTTAAATTTGATACGTGCAAAAGCATAGGCCACACAAGCAGAGGACATAACTGTTGCTACCGTTGCAATAAGAGTGACTAAAAAGGAGTTGACAAAAAAGACATCAAAACCAATGCCCCCAAACCCTTTCCAACCTGTACTAAAATTATTCCATCTCCAATTGGGAGGCACTAAGCTTAAAGATCCATTTAAAATTTCTGCATTATTTTTAAGGGAACCACTAATCATCCATAAAACAGGATAAATCATAATCAGTCCGAAAAGTAGGATGAATATGTGATAACACAGTTTACTTATTTTTTTACTATAGTTTATTCTCATGATGTGCTCCTCCTATTCTTCTCCGGCTTCTGAAAATACCCAACGCTTAGATGTTTTAAAGATAATAGCTGTAATGGCACTCATAAGTATCAGCATAACCCATGACATTGCACTGGCATAGCCCATATCGTAGTATTTAAAGGCTTGATTATAAACATATAAAGCGTAAAAGTTGGTGGCGTCATTAGGTCCACCTTTAGTGATAACAAAGGCTTGTGTAAAGGCCATAAAGCCTGAAATAGTTTGCATGACAAGATTATATAAAATAATAGGAGAAAGACAGGGTAAGGTAATATTGAAAAAGGATTGTGTCTTGTTAGCTCCATCAATCTTGGCTGCTTCATAGTATGTACTTGGAATCTCCTTTAAACCTGCCGCAAAAATAATCATAGAAGACCCGAATTGCCATACCGTCATTAAAATCAAAGGAATCATCGCTGCCTTTTGATTTCCAAACCATGAGATTTTTTCAAGGCCTACTGACAGCAACATAGAATTAATTAGCCCCTTGGTAGAGAAAAGCTCCTTCCATACTAAGGCAACAGCAATACTTCCACCAATAAGTGAAGGCACATAATATAATGAACGATAAAAACTAACGGCTCTACTTTTTCTTGTGAGTAAATAAGCTACAAACAAGGCAAAGATAAGCTTTAAGGGTACAGATAAAAAAACATACTTAAGTGTTACAATAACTGATTTGATAAAACGCTTATCTGTCAATAAACGGGTATAGTTTTGAAAGCCCACCCAATTTTCTTTTGCTACCATATTATAATCTGTAAGAGAATAATACATGGATGCAATGATTGGAATAATGGTAAAACCTAAAAAACCGATAATAAAAGGTGCTGCAAATAGATAGCCTACCGTATTATCGTTATGAATGAATTTCAAAAAACGAGGGTTGTCTTTTATTTTTTGATTATGCATCTCTTCTCCTCCGGTTAATAGTTCATGTAAAATAATATATTTTCCTTAATAGTAAGAGGGGGACACTCGCAAAACACGAGTTTGCGCGTGCCCCCTCTATAGAATTTATAGACTCGTTTCCGTCTTACTTATTTAAAAGCACCCTCTGCAAATGTATAAATCTCTTGAGCAGCTTCTTCTGGTGTTTTTTCACCATAAATAACTTGGTCCATTAGAAGCTTATATTGGTCTTCAATCTCAGTTTTTTGTTGTGGGCTAATGACGTTAATCTCACCTGTTTTGAAGGTTCCTATTAAATCTACAAAGTTATACATTTCCTTTTTAGAATCATCAGCTTGTTCTTTAAGCATATCACGTACATTGGACATAATGGATACGCCACGTTCACCATTTAAAACTTTGTTAGCTTCTATATCACTTTCAAAATAGCTAATGAATTTGGCTGCTTCTTCTTGATGTTGAGAGTTCTGTGATACACAGAGCATTTGAGAAGATTGAATGGTTGAACCTGAAGGACCATCTGCTTTTTTTCTTGGTATAGTAGCCAGTTTAATCTCTCTACCTGCAGCTGCTGCAATAGTTGGCATCTGATTACTTGCCACCCATGTCATGGCTGCTTCACCTGTTACAAGATAATCCCCTTCAATATCTTTAATTTCAGCAATAGCTCCTGGATCAGGATAAGCTCCTGCTTCTACTAAATCTTTCTTCATTTGGAAGTAATCTACCAGCATCTTAGGTTCATTAAATCCTAACTTATCATTAGATGTTGCAAAGAAATTTAAAGAGTAGTCTTCTTGTGAAATACCCATACTACAACCTGCAATGAAGTCATCGATTTTTGAACTTCCATATATACCTAGCTTTTCATGAATAGTCAAAGCTGCTTGTTTGAAATCATCCCATGTCCAGTTCTCTGTAGGTTGTGGTACCCCTGCTTCATCAAACATAGCTGGATCATAGGCAATACCATAGCAGTTAACACCATTGGAAATACCTATTTGTTTGCCATCTGACTGTGTTGTTGCTAAGAAGGCATCATTTGTGTTGGATACATCAATAATACCCTTGCTTATAAAATCATCTAAAGGAACAATACTGTCTATGTAAGTTGGGAAGTTACCACCTAGTTGGAAAATATCCCATACGTTATTAGCTGCTACCAAGGTATTGAGCTTGGTAAAATAACCATCAAAATCGTAGAATTCTGCTTCTATTTTTACATTTGGATTTTGTGCTTCATACATTTCAATTACTTTAGTGGTTGCATCATGACGTGCCTGAGAACCCCACCAAGCCATTCTTAAAGTAATTTGTTCACCTTCTTTTTTCTCTTCTTTTGCTGGCTCTTGTTCTTTATTTGTTTCAGTTACAGGAGTATCTTTTGCTGGTTCTTTTCCACATCCAGTTCCTCCAAAAATCATGGCACAACTCATTGCTAAAACTAAAGCTTTTTTTAATTTCATTGTATCATCTCCATTTACATTTAATAATTTTTACTAACTGTTAGGCTCAAATCTATGACCAAACTATATATTATGCCATAATAATTGTCAATAATGATTTATATAATCAAAAATATACATATAACTTTTCAACTTTTATTCTTTTATTGACTTTTTTATAATTGAACAAAAAATAACCTTTAGGAAATTATTCTCCTAAAGGTTATCAAAAAATAAAGGCTTATTTTTAATACTATTCATTTACATGCTATTAATTCACTTTAACTTGAGTCCAAACACTATCGTACATCTGCCTTACCTCCAATGGAAGAGGTTTATAGAGTTCACTTAATTTCATCATCTCTTTACTCATATACGCATTTGGGTTATTTCTCACATGCTCAGGTTGCTCGAGTCGCGCTTCCTTATTAGGTGTAGTATAGCCGATTTCATCTGCTATTCTTAAGGCACACTCTTTGCTACTTACAAAATTGATAAATTTTTCAGCTTCTTCAACATTCTTAGCATTCTTTGGAATACATAAGCTATCTATCCAAAAATTTACGCCTTCTTTAGGGAGAGTATAGACCAGATTGGGGTACTCATCTTGTAAATTAAGACCTTCACCTGACCAAATCATATTGATTCCCGTCTCCCCTTTTGCAATCATGGTTGTTCCATTATCTACCCCATATTTAGGGTCTACCAGTTGTCTTTGTTCCAATAAAAGTTGTTTTGCCTCCTCTAACTCCTGTGGGTTATCTGAGTTAAGAGAGTAGCCAAGTTTCTTTAAAGCTGCTCCAATGGTATCTCTATAGGTGTCAAACATAAAGACTTTATCTTTATAATCTTGATCCCATAATATATCCCAACTATCTACCTGTTTTGTTACCTGATTCTTGTCATAGATAATCCCTACAGTCCCAAACATATAGGGTACAGAATAGGTGTTACCTGGATCGATACTTAGATTGAGATATTCCTCATCCATCTGGGATAAGTTAGGAATATGCTCCTTATTAAGCTCTTGAAGAAGCCCTTCTTCAATCATAACAGGCATTAAGGCATCTGATACTAAAATAACATCATATTTTAGATTGCCTTCTGAAATTTTTAGATACATATTTTCCATATCATCAAAGGTGTCCATCTTCACCTTTATGCCATATTCTTCTTCAAAAGCCTTCAAAGTCTCATCATCAATATTGGCTCCATAATTAAAGAAAGTGATTTCTGACTCTTTCTTATTACACCCTATCGTTAGTAGAGTGGCTATAAGGAATGCGCCCACTAAACCTACACATTTTTTTAACTTACTCATAGTGATTATCTGTCCTTTCGTTGCTTTAATTCTAATAAATAGTATGCTGTCTCTCCATTTTATATATCCAACCCTATTACTATACCATATTCAGGTTAAAATAATAACAGAATTCATTTGTTTTTCCAACATATAAAAAGAGATTAGTATTCGTATTTTACCAATCTCTCTTATTTAAGTTGTATTAATTTATCTCTTATAACATATAAACTGTTCCTAAAGAAATTAGGCTCAATAGAAAATAGGCTTCTTTTCGCCATGAATAAACACGTTTTGCGCCAAAAAATTCAAAGGGATAAAAGTTAAGGACACGATAAATCAAAAAAATCTCTCCCATATGTACTAAGCCTTGGATGTACTGACTATCCTTTCCCCATATATCTGAGATCACCGTTATGATTATAATAAACAACCATTCACAAAGTGCTTGATGCCCCATATCTCTCTTAAAGGACGTTGTATTTTCATAAACTTCAGGATACCAATTCCCACACAAAGGATACACACCGCTCAAGTTAATTAAAGCTACCATTACCCCACCACATGTGTTTACTCGGAATTTCCACTTTCTCTTACTCAATAAGGTACCTAGATAACCTGCTATCATTCCTCCTACTAGCAAGGTAAGATAGGCGGCTATAAAGGTTATGGTACTCTGTGTACTAAGGCATAAGGCTGGTAACAGTAGTAAAATATTAAAAAGTAAGTACAAGCTCATTTGATGACTGGTTTTTACTTTCTTCTCTTCTGTCTCCTGCCCCTTGACAGCTAAATAAAATTCCATACCATTTGCAATGAAAAAAGGTGTCATAAAGTACTGCTTAAGCATGGCTACAAAACCTAGCTTACGAACTCCTTCACCAAAAGTAGTCCTTTTAAACTGGTTATTTAAGAAAAGTTGCCAAGAGCCTACATTGTCATCCTTTACTAAGCCTGATAAAGCATCACAGCCTTGAGACCATAAGTACTCTGTTGTTCCTTTATAAAGCTTGCTTCCTATGCCCTGCCCTTGATAATCCGGGTCAATAAAGGCATCCTCAAAGTAACCAATCTTTTTATCCTTAGTCACAAGATACCTTACAATAATTCCTCCCACAATTTGATCATCTATTGTAGCTACTATAGCCTCCTTGGGTCTGGGAATAAATAACCCCTCTACAATTCCAAAGGCCTTTCTCCCTAACTGCTGAACTCTGTTAGCTTCATCACTTTTCATTTCTCTTATCACTACCATACCCTTAGCTCCTTTCCCCACTCATAAACTCTTTTCCTCTTTATGCTTATTATACAATATAGACTCCTACTAACAATGTAAAAATGGATAAGTAGCTTATTTTTCATGGTAAGTTACCCCCCCTTTTATCTCTTGCACCTTTGTACTCGTTCCTTATCTGCCAACGATGACATAAAAATGAGGATTCTAGTTCTTATCTCTAGAATCCTCATTCTCTTTAGGCCTACTGACCTTTATTCTTATTTTTTCATTTTTTCTTCCATATTCTCCATACCATGAACGGCTTTGTTCATGACATTTTTAACGCCTTCTATGGCTTTTATGCCCACATTTTCACTTCCTGCAATAGCTTTACGGCCTAAATCCTCCATGCCATCTAAAGCCTTGTTGCCAAGCTCCTCTGCGCCATCTACCATTCTTTGGGTAAAGCCTCCTATTTTATCTTGCATCTGTTCAAATGTTTGTTTTTTATCATCCATGTTTGTCACCTCTTAGAAGTTATTGTTTACCCATTTACTTTTATTATGCATACTTTAACTTAATTTAAAATGATACCAGTAGCGCCACAATATACGCAAGGTTCTTTGCCTGTTCCACTACAACTTGGGCAAGGTGTGTCATATTCTTTTACCGCATTATAGGTTGTGCCTATCCCACCACAAGTAGTACAGATACTGTATCCAATCCCCCCACATATGGGACATGTAGACTCTGTTCTACCCGTCTGATTATGTGGATTTGAATTAGCATCAACGGCTGGGACACCCCCATCAGAACCTGCAAAGAAATCTTCATTATCGCTTTCTACTTGAGGCGCTTCATATCCAATAGAAGTGTCTATCAGAAACTCTGTTTCATTAATAGTAAACCCTGGTGACGGACTGACAAAGGTTGCGGCTACTCTTCCTCTAAGGATAGACCCCTGTGCTGTATCAATAATGAGCTCTCCTGTATTTCCTTTGTTCTGTTCAGCAATTCCAAAATAATCCTCTCCCTCATAACCACTTCCAATGGTGGAATATGTCATGCCTTGAGAGAAATCTGAAAAAGTAATATTCAAATTATCACTTGTGGCATCATACACTTGCCCAATTGTTAGATTAAGTGGAATACAGATTTGCAGCATCTGTACCATCGTTCCATTACTATCATATCCTCCAAACAAGGCTAAAACTGTGTTTGCATTGGCTGTTTGCTGTACACCTAGAAAAGTAGGTCCATAATAATTAGCCGTAATGTCCTGTCCTGCCACATTACCTGTATCACTAGTGACAGCTGAATCCACATAAGTATCTGGGTCATGCTCCTCTTTATTATCCTGCTGCACCTTAGAAACAGTAGTACTACTTTCCTCCTGTTCTCTCTCACTGACAGAGGAATACTCATAATCAGAGTCTCTATTACTCCTACTTATGGAGACTCCTACCAATAAGGCCAGAATACAGACGATGACCAAAATAATTAACGTTGATTTTTTCATCTTAGATAACCTTCCTTTCTATTAAGGAGCACTTAAAGTTTATCTGCTTACTTATTAGTATATTGAGCTGTAGCTGTACTTATTACTTCTATTGACTACACGCTTCTTATCTGTCCATGCTCTTCATAAGAAGCTATTTCACAAATAGCATTGCTTTCATCTACGAAAACAATCTTAGGCTTATGATTTGCTGCCTCTTCTGGTGTTACTCTACAAT
>JAEZKI010000148.1 GCA_023415525.1 Bacillota bacterium
CAAATGAGGTGATGCCTTTAATAAGACCTATTGTGCCAATGGAGATAAGATCATCCATATCATTATTCACATTACTGTATTTTTTTACGATGTGTGCCACGAGTCGGAGATTACGTTCAATGAGTATGTTTTTGGCGTCTTCATCTCCCAACTCATACCTTTCAAGGTAATATTTTTCCTCTTCTGGCGAGAGGGGCTGCGGGAAAGAAGAGATGCTACTAAAATACGAAAAACAAAAAAGAGGAAGCATATTAAGGCACACCTCCACAAAAAAGGGCTCATTATTAGTGTATGAACCACTCTAAAAAATGGTGCCCGTACCTTTTAAAATAAAAATATATTCCTATTTAAAAAATAACTTATACTTTTTATCTAATGGGATTTATATAAAGAATAAGTAAAGGAGAAGGATTATGAAAAAACTAGGTTTTGGTCTCATGCGTTTACCCTTAAAAGAAAATTCACAGGACATTGATTTTCAAATGGTCTGTCAAATGGTAGATACTTTTCTTGAAAGAGGCTTTACTTATTTTGATACGGCCTATATGTACCATGAAGGACAAAGTGAAAGGGTATTAAGAGAAGCATTAGTTAAACGTCATCCACGAGAAGCCTACACAGTAGCCACAAAGCTTCCTACCATGTTTTTAAAAACGGAAGAAGATCAAGTCCGAATCTTTGATGAGCAATTAGAAAAGTGTGGGGTTGATTATTTTGATTATTATTTATTACATAATTTAAATGTAGACAATTATCAAGTGGCTACTCAGTTAAAAAGCTTTGACTTTGTTATGAACAAAAAAAGAGAAGGTAAAATTAAAAAGGTAGGGTTCTCTTTTCATGACCGTCCAGAACTATTAGAAGAGATTTTAATAGCCCACCCAGAGGTAGAATTTGTGCAGCTTCAAATTAATTATGTAGATTGGGAAAATCCAAGTATCGCATCCAGAAGGTGCTATGAAATCGCTCAAAAATATAAGAAGCCCGTTATTGTTATGGAACCTATAAAAGGGGGAACTTTAGCAGATGTTCCTGAGGAAGCCAAACGCATCTTTAAGGAATATGCCCCTCAGCGTTCCATTCCTTCTTGGGCTATTCGTTATGCTGCAAGTCTAGAGGGAGTAAGTATGGTATTAAGTGGTATGTCTAATCAAGAGCAACTTTTGGATAATACAAGCTATATGCTAGAATTTGAACCCCTTACAACCAAAGAGCAGGCTATTGTAGAAAAGGTCATTGAAATTATTCAGGGGGCCACGGCTATCCCTTGTACAGCTTGTAGATATTGCACAGATGACTGTCCCAAGCATATTGCCATTCCTACTTATTTTTCTCTTTATAACATGGAGAAGCTGACAAACTCTAAAGGCTCTTCTTTGCAACATCTTTATTATTACAACTATACCCACAAGTATGGAAAGGCTTCTGATTGTATAGGTTGTAAAAAATGCGAGAGACATTGTCCTCAACATATTGAGATAACCAAATGTCTAAAGGATGTAGCTCAAATGTTCGAAAGTCCGGAGAAATAAGAAGTTGTTAGTCAATCCCTCAAATTTCTGTCATTATTTTATGCAAGGCTTTCATTCCCTCTTGAATCTGTTCATGGCTCAAATGCCCATAGCCTAAAAGTAGCTTGTCCCTGTGGTTATCTCTCTGTGGACAATACTGAGTGACAGAGGCTATTCTGATATGAGCATCCTTGCATTTTTGGATAAAGGCTTCACCAAAGTCCATTCCAAGGAATTGGAGAGCAAGATGTAGGCCAGAAGCATCACCCCAAGGCTGTGCTAAGCTGCCGAACAAAGTATGGACAGCATTTAACAGTGTACAGCGTTTGTCAGCGTATAGCTTACGCATACGCCCAACATGCTTATCCATCTTTCGCCTATTGAGAAAGTGGGTCAATGTAATTTGTTCCAAGATTGGATTTTGAACATCCATATAATTACGATAATGTCGCCACTTTTTTTGGAGGGGTTTGGGTAATATCACAAATCCGATACGTAAAGCGGGAAAGAGGGTTTTGCTAAAAGTTCCTACATAAACCACATGAGAGGAATCCATAGAATAAATAGGACTAATAGGCGAACCCGAGTAGCGGAATTCACTGTCATAATCATCTTCAATGATATAAAAATCATTTTCCATGGCGAAACGTAGCAATGTCGCTCGGCGGCTGGCTGGAAGAATACCGCCTAGTGGGAACTGATGAGAGGGTGTAACATAGACCGCTGAAATGTCTTTACCCATTAAAGTTGAAGTATCTGCTCCTTGCTCATCTACCATAAGCCAATCTACGGAATAACCTTTATCAAAAATAGCTGTTCGGATGCCTTGGTGAGACGGATTTTCCAGTACAAAAGCAGAACCGTCTTTATAGAGCATCTCTACCAGCAAATGAAGTGCTTCCGTTGCCCCTGACGTAATAAATACATCTTCTGGGCTGACTTTCATACTTCTGCTACGAAGTAGCCAGTGAGCAATTTCTTCACATAAAGGCTCATAACCTTTGGGACCACTATATTCTAGCTGGGAGGGGGTCATGGTACTGGCGGCCTCATGTACCAACCTACTCCAGAGTTCTCGAGGAAACTGAGATAAATCAGGCTGTCCTGTCTTGAAGTCCCAAAGGATAGGCACTTGTTCCTGCTTCCTTTCCATAGGAAGGGGAATTTTTTTTGTATAAATTTGAAGTCCTTCCGCCACACGAGTTGAAGCGCCCTGACGGCTGACAATGAAGCCTTCCGTTAAAAGCATAGCATAGGCTTCACATACCGTATTTCGTGAAACATTCAGGCCCTTGGCAAGTTCCCGTGTTGATGGTAAAGCTTCACCCTGACAAAGTTGTCCCTCCAATATACGTTGTTTGAGCGATAAAAAAATTTGACGCGATAAACTGACCTCATCCTTATAGCATAATTCAATTCCCCACATACCATACACCTCCAAACTGGCTCTATAAAAATCTCTTTATACTGGCTCTTATAACCATCCAGTTTATACGCTACAATTATAGTCGAGGTAGGACTTATTGTAAAGAAAGAAGGTGGGAGGTTGAATATTATTAGTGGGAAAATCTATTTGTTGTTGGCGTTTACTGTAGCTGGAACATCGGTGATTACAGGATATATTCTTTCTGAAAAGCTCAGTCAATTTACAATTACAGCTGTTAGTTTGGGCATCATGTTGTTGCTTCTATCTCCATTTTATGGAGTGAAAGTCTTTCAAACTATCTGTTTGTTAAAAGGAAGTGACTGGAAGATGCTTGTCCTTCAAGCTATCTTTGGGATATTTTTGTTTCGAGTGTTTCTGCTTTTAGGGGTCAATTTAACAAGTACTGTAG
>JAEZKI010000160.1 GCA_023415525.1 Bacillota bacterium
CTACAATCATGTTGTATGTTAAAGACCTTTTCATCTTCCGATAAAACCAGAAAGTAAGCTGTCGTCTTAACCGGATTAAACATATAGCCTTGTGATAAATCGATATTTAATCTTTCTTTAAGCTGTAAAATATCCCAAACCACCTTTTGAGCTTCTAAAGGCAAATCATTAGGGGCCTCCAATCGTCTTTCAATTCCTTGCTGCCTTCTCTCACATACCATCCGAATAGGCTCCTCCATTGCCTTTTCCATACTAAAAAGGTAACGATCCGCTAGGGCATCAGCCAACATGGCTTTTAGGTAATCTCCCTCATTAAATAATTGACTCACATATTCACTTATTTTATTACCTACCGTTAGTGTCACATAGATAAGAGACCTCTCTGCCCATTCCTGTCCTAATGCACCATTCTTCTCCACTACTTCAAAAATTCCATAGGGTTCTATAAGCGCCATAACTTGTGGCATTAATTCAAGATACTCCTCTACAACTTCAGAATAAATGGAACTATCTTCATAACAATCTATTTGATTTAGAACAGCCTCTTGTTGAATATCTATGTTAAATGTATTTATAATAGCAGTTTTACCCACTTATATCCCCCTTTTAATTCCTATTTTAAAAGTGCATAAATGGGCACTACAGCAGCTGCAGTACCCATCCTTATCTCTTTCTATTACTTAAACAAAAATATGTATAAGTCTCTTATTTTTCTAATAAAGCTTTTTTTGCCACTTCAGCACAGCTAGTGGCATCAGGAGTGTAATAATCTGCACCAATTTGTTTAGCAAAGCTATCACTTACAGGAGCTCCACCCACCATTATGATATACTTATTACGAAGTCCTTTGTCATTTAAAGCATCCATAACGCCCTTCATGCTAGGCATAGTGGTAGTCAGCAGTGCAGACATACAAATAATATCAGCTCCTACCTCTTCTGCCTTATTAATAAAGTCCTCTGCTTCTACATCTACACCTATATCATAAATCTCTAAACCTGCCCCTTTTAGCATCATGGCTACTAAATTCTTACCAATGTCATGTAGGTCACCTTTTACAGTTCCAATGACTGCCTTACCAACAGGTTTATTCCCTACCTCTATTAGTTTAGGCTCTAAAATACTTATCCCTGCATTCATTGCTCGCGCTGCCACTAAAACTTCAGGTACAAATACATCATTATTTTTAAACTTTTCTCCAATAATCATCATACCAGATAATAAACCTTCATTTAAAATCTGTTTTGGATCTATTCCTTCCTCTAGTGCTTGCTGCACTAAAAGTTTTACATTTTTCGCCTTGCCTTTTTGCAGCAATTCAGACATTTCTACTAATATACTCATCTCAATCCCTCCCAGTACTTCTTTATCTCTTAATCTTTACCCTCAGTATATAGAATAAATAACCTATATTTTTGTAATTTTTTTAGAAATATATTATTTTCTTTATATATTTATGATATACTCTTTACAAATTACTTCTTATTATGCTAAAAAGGAGAATCCTTTTATGAAACCTTACCTCTATACAATTGTAGATAAAAAGAGATTTTTAGAAATGCTAGAAGCTTTTCAAGCTTGCTTAGACTTGCCAGTTCAAGTGATTGATGAACAAGGAAATATTTTAGAAGCTTGCAGTGCTACCACTCCTTTTTGTAACATTATCAAGCAATATCTTCCTAAAAATGATGCTTGTGAAAAGATTCATATTGCTGCTAGTCAAAAGGCCATTGCTTTAGGTGAAACCTATATCTTTTCTTGTCATGCTAATCTCAATCATATTGTCTTTCCACTACTCAACAAAGGGGTATTTTTTGCCTCTATTTTAGTGGGGCCCTTTCTTATGGACACGCCAGACTCTCTCCTTATTTCAGATGTAGCCCACCGTTACACCATCCAAACCGACGATCTCTTAGAACTTTATGATACTTCTCATTCCATTCGTATCATTCCCCCTGCTTTAGTTACTCAGATTAGCCGTTTACTTTATTTCTTGTTCTATAACCTTATTCCTGATAGTCAAAAACAGTTTATTGATAACCAGGATAAAATTCATCAGCAATCTAAAATTAATGAAGCCATACAAATGTACAAAAATGTCTACATACCTGACAAAGTCTCTTATCCCTACGAAAAAGAAAAACAACTTATTAGTAAAGTAAAAATAGGAGACCTCCAAGAAGCTAAGGGGATTCTCAATGACCTATTAGGTTATGTGTTTTTTTCTGAAGGTAACAGTCTAGATATCCTCAAAGCAAGAGCTGTAGAACTGTGTTCTTTACTTTCCCGTGCTGCTATTGAAGGTGGAGGGGCTACAGATACTATCTTAAAAATCAATAATCAATTTTTAAAATCCCTTCAGCAAATTACTGATTTTGAAGAGCTCTGTGTAAAACTTCAACAATCTGTAGAAGTTTTTATTGAAAGTACTTTTAACTATAACCCTACTAAAAGTAATGACACCATAAAAAAGGCTATTAGTTATATCTCTAAAAACTACTCTAAACCTCTTTTCCTTGAGGATGTCGCCCAATATGTTCATCTCAATCCTGCTTACCTCTCCAGTATTTTCAAGCAATACAGTGGTTCAGCTTTTAGAGACTATCTCAATATGGTACGTATTGAAGAAAGTAAACGTCTTCTAGCTAATACGGACTATTCTATTATTGATATTGCTATTGCTGTAGGGTTTGAAGATCAAAGCTACTTCTCCAAAGTCTTTAAGAAGTATACGGGGCTCACTCCTAAACAATATCGTTCCTAAGCTTTATTAAATCCATTTTTAATCAAGCTTTTGAGCGACTCCAAACTTATAGAGATTTCCCGCAGAATACTTTCCTTGATTTTTATCTAGCCATGAATGAGCAAAAGCATTATAGTCAGGCTCCTTGGCATAAATCCAAATATCAGGGTCATGCCCAAATCGGTTTCCTGTTATGGTAAATAGCTCTTCTAAAAAAGCCACTGAAGGCTCAGACTCTGTAAGCTTTTTTACAAGAGCTTCTACATCAATAGGTTTTCCTGATCTAAAACACATATTATCACTCATTACTACTTCTTTTTCAGCTAAGTATTCATTAAAACCTTTCTGCAAATCTCCTTCTTGAACTTCAATACCTGTTATTCGGGTAAACCTATTCCTTGCATACCCAGCAAATGACTCATCTTCATCCTTACAGGCTTCCCAAATAGAAAAGGCAGCACCTTTGGTTCCTAATAGGGATAATGCATCAACAGCGTCTTCCTTCATTTCATAATCCGAGGATTCTAATGTCCTTCTAAGTTGTTCAAAAACCTCCTGTCCAGAAAAGAAGCGTAATTTCTTTGTGGCTAAGAGTTGAGTAAAAAGATCATCCTCGTGCCTACAAAGTTCTAGAACATAGGGTAGCGCTGAAGAATCTCCTAATCTAACCATTGCTTCAGCTATAGCTAAAGTAAGATCTGGAGAATACAAGATATTATCCTCTTTATCCAAAATATCAAGTTGCTCTTTTAGTGTGGGTAGAGCTTCTAAATGTAATCCCTCACCTAAAGCTTTAGCCGCGTAACCCCTATCTGAATCTGGTAATCTATCGTTCAAAACATCTTCCTTCATTCTCTCAATCACTTCTCTGTCACTTGTTCTACTGAGAATGCGATATACTATATGTCTAATATATGCGTTCTCATCATCAAGTAAAAGCCTCATTTCATCCATAATTGAGTGGTCATTAATTTGTAATATCACCTGTTTTAATAAAATATGTATAGGTGTAGGGCCATTACGTATAGCATCTAACATTTTAGGAAGAGCCTCTATGCCTTTGCCTATTAGTTCTCTCACTCGTTCCTCCTCATCCCATGTAGACTCATTTAGTTGTTCTATTATCTTATCAATATCCTGCATCTGGTATCTCCTTTTTTTCATTAGCTCATTCTGTATTCTTAATTTCCTATTATTCATATTACTCTTATTTTATTTATCTTTAAATCCTGGATACTTTTTACATTTACCTTTTGTCCTATTATACTATAATAGCATATATAAAATCATGAATAATCAGAATATTTATCATATCTATACTAACGTGTATTATCGCTAGCCTCTCTTCACAGATAATATTCAAATATTATGCCTTTTATCCTCTTCTTAACTCTCTACTTACTTGTACTGATTAGCTTTACTCTATAAATCTTGATATTTAGTCAGAACCTTCTTTTTATGAGATAGCTTTAGAAGCTAGAAAAACTATAACCCTTACTTTAATATGACATCCTATTGTCTTATTTAAAATTCTATAATCAAATTAATGTAATGGAGCATCTAGCTATTTAAAAGTGAGACTCATTTACTCATTACTAATATATTGAATTATTAAAAGTAAAATGGAGGAAAGTCTATGTCACTTAGTTTTTTTGCCATAAGTATCTGATACCATCTGAAAATGAGGTAATAGCAGTTTTAGAAAATGCAGCAACACTATGGAATGATGTCAAACAACATATCGAAAAGTATGGATTAATCAAAGAAGAATGGAAGATTTATACTAAGAAAGCTGGTTGGTGTAAGAAAATACTACTTCTCTCAAACAAGGAGGAAAGGAATATTCTTTTCTTATACCCCCATATGAATTATTTTACTTGTGTTTTCGTGTTTGGTGAAAAAGCAGTATCCATAGCCGAGAAAAGTCAGCTTCCAGAAAATATTTTAACCAGTATTTTAAATGCAAAGCCATATAGAGAAGGGCGTTCATTTAATGTAGAAATAAGAACTCTTCAAGATTTTGAAATTCTAAAAAAGCTCATTGATATTAAGATATACATGTAATATTTTTTATATTGCTAATAAATTATATCTTGTTAAATCCTAAAGTCTATCTACATAATTATCCATGCCATTACTCACAAATCTAATAGGCTTTATAATAAATAGCTCTACCATATGTATTAGGGTCAAGAAAATTTTCTACCTAAAAACAATTATTAATTAAAAAAGTTTTATAATCTGAATGAAGCTAATAAGCAAGCTGTTAAAAATGGGCTAGCAGAGGGGAAGGATAAGTCTGGAAGCTGCCTTCATAGTAAAGCGTCTTCCAGCATAACGGTGATAAGCAGTCTGGAAGAGTTACCCTTTCCCTCTGCGAACC
>JAEZKI010000165.1 GCA_023415525.1 Bacillota bacterium
GTGCTTACATTTGTAAAAATAAGGAGTGCCTTAATCAAGCTGAGAAAAATAAAGGACTAGAGCGTTCTTTTAAAACTTCTGTAGATAAAGACATTTATAATAGACTTAGAAATGAGTTTGAACAATATGATGGACAGTAGAATATATCAAATGATTGCCTTATGTCAAAAAGCCCGACAATTAACAGCAGGTGAATTCACCGTTAAGCAAGCCATAAAAGATCAATCAGCACTCCTCGTTATTGTGGCAAAAGATGCTTCTGCAAATACTAAAAAATGTTTTTCTGATAAATGTACCTATAGAAAGATTCCCTATGTAGAATGGGGAACCAAAGAAGAACTAGGAAAGGTATTGGGGAAGGAAGTAAGGGCAACAATTGCCTTGTTAGATAAAAATTTTGCAAATAAAATAAGCGAGATGATAAGTAGTATCCATTAAATATATGGAGGTGGACGTATGTCTAAGATAAGAGTATATGAAATAGCTAAGCAACTGGACATGAGTACAAAAGATATTATGGACAAACTAAAGGAATATGGTTTTAAGGTACATAGCCATATGAGCTCCCTGGAAGATGAGGAAGCAGAACTTATTATGAGCTATTATAAAGAATCGGTTAAACCAACAGAAACCTTGGAGAAAAAAGAAGTTCAGCAAAATGTAGAAATGAGTAAAGAGCTGGAGCCTGCTCCTATAGAAGAGAAGACCGTACCTAAGCAAGATGGGAAAAAAGGCAAAGCAAAGAAAAATAAAAACAGCAAAGAGAATGGAAATATGACTGAAAACAAAAAAAATAATGAGAACAACCAACCCAACCCAGTAGTAGAAACAGAGGATATTAAAATCATCCAAATTCCAGTAACCATCTCCATTAAAGATTTAGCAGGACTTTTAGGTGTATCTGCAACGGAGATTATAAAAAATTTAATGAAAAAAGGCAAGATTGCCAATATTAATCAAGAAATTGATTATGATTTGGCTGCTCAAATTGCTGAGGATTTTGATATTCTTGTAGAAATGGAAGAAGAAAGAGATTTAATGGAGGAAGTCTTCGGTGAAACGATAGATAAGGAAGAAGACTTAGTAGAAAGACCTCCTGTAGTTGTTGTTATGGGACACGTAGACCATGGTAAGACCTCTTTACTGGATGCTATTCGTTCAACCCATGTAACAGCTAAGGAAGCAGGGGGTATTACACAACACATTGGTGCTTATTCTGTAAGCATTAGTGGTAAGAAAATTACTTTCCTAGATACACCTGGTCATGAGGCCTTTACAGCTATGCGTATGCGTGGTGCCCAAGTAACAGATATAGCTATTCTTGTAGTTGCGGCAGATGATGGTGTTATGCCTCAAACTATTGAGGCTATTAATCATGCGAAAGCTGCTAATGTACAAATTATTGTAGCCATGAACAAGATGGATAAAGTAGGTGCTAATCCTGACCGTGTTAAGCAAGAGCTTTCAGAGCATGGCCTTATAGTAGAAGAATGGGGAGGAGATACAATCTGTGTACCTGTATCAGCTATTAAGAAAGAAGGCTTAGATACTTTACTTGAGATGGTGCTTCTTGTTTCTGAAATGGCAGATCTTAAGGCTAATCCTAATCGTAAGGCACGTGGTACTATTATTGAGGCACAACTTGATAAAGGCAGAGGGCCAGTAGCTACGGTCTTAGTTCAAAGTGGAACCCTTCAAATAGGTGACCCTATTGTAGCTGGAGCTGCTTATGGTAGGATTCGTGCCATGGTAGATGATAAGGGGCGTACTGTAAAGAAAGCAACGCCATCTTCACCTGTAGAGATATTAGGGCTTTCTGAGGTACCTAGTGCAGGAGATATGTTCTATGTAGCTAATACTGATAAACAAGCACGTCAAGTTGCAGAACGTATTAAGGCTCAAGGACGTGTTCAAATGATTGGACAAACACCACAAAAAGTTTCATTAGATGATATATTTACTCAAATTCAAGAAGGTAAAATGAAAGAGCTAAATATCGTTATTAAAGCAGATGTACAAGGTTCAGTAGAAGCTGTGCGCCAAAGTATAGAAAGATTAAGTAATGAAGAAGTACGTATTCGTACCATTCACGGTGGAGTAGGAACCATTACTGAGTCTGATGTAATGCTTGCCTCAGCATCTGGTGCTATTATTATAGGATTTAACGTAAGACCAGAAGCAAGTGTCAAATCTATTGCAGAGAAAGAGCAAGTAGATGTAAGACTATACCGTGTTATTTATAATGCCATTGAAGATATTCAAGCAGCTATGAAAGGTATGCTTGATCCAGAATATGTAGAAAAAGTAATTGGTCATGCTCAAATAAGACAAACATTCAAAGTATCAGGTGTAGGAACTGTTGGTGGTGCTTACGTACAGGATGGTAAGATCGTACGTAATGCAGGAGTACGTATTGTGCGTGATGGTATTGTTGTTTATGAAGGACATTTAACTTCTCTTAAACGTTTTAAAGATGATGCCAAGGAAGTAGCAACCAATTATGAGTGTGGTGTTATGTTTGAACGCTTTAATGATTTAAAAGAAGGGGATATTGTAGAAGCCTTCATTATGGAAGAAGTCCCTAGATAACTTTAATATATAGATAAAGGAATGAGATGAAATGGCAAATCAAAGACTTACTCGAATTAATGAAGAAATTAGACGTGAGTTATCTGAAATTATTCGTACAGAAATTAAGGATCCACGAGTAAATGATACGATGATTAGTGTGGTACATGTAGATACAACCAATGATCTTAAAACATCTAAGGTGTATATTAGCATTTTAGAAGAAAACAAAAAAGTAGAAGCTATGGCTGGCCTTAATGCAGCACAAGGTTATATTCGTAAAGAAATAGCTAGACGTGTTAATCTTAGAAATACACCTGAATTTATTTTTAAGTTAGACGAATCCATTGAATATGGTTTACGCATGTCTAAGATCATTAGCGATGTTATGAAAGATAGGGATCATGAATGATTAAAAAAATTGTAGAAGCATTGAAGCGTGCCCAACACATTTTGATTGCCACCCATGTAAGTCCTGATGGAGATGCTATAGGAGCCAGTGGGGCTATGGCTCGTCTTTGTCACTATTTTAATATTCCTTATGTCCTTCTATTGGAAGAGTTACCAGAAGAGTATGCCTTTCTTCTTACGGGACTCTCCATAAGTAAGACATGGGAAGGACCAGTTGATACATTTATAAGTTTAGATTGTGGAGATATAGCAAGGCTAGGAAATTACGAGGGCTTATTTAAAGAAGCAAAGGTAACTATTAATATTGACCATCATATCACCAATGAAGGGTTTGGTAGTTATGCTTTAGTTTGCCCACAGGCTTCTTCTACGTCTGAGATGATGTATGAAGTATTAAAAGTAGCTGAAGTGCCTCTTAATGTGGATATTGCTCGAAGTTTGTATACAGGAATTGTTACAGATACAGGTGGATTTATGCACTCATGTACTCATTCCAGTACCCATGAGGTGGCGGCACAGCTTCTTCAAGAGCCTTTTGATTTTACAGCCCTTTATTATAGGCTTATTCATGAAAAGTCAGAAGCAACTGTATATCTACAAAGCCGTGCTATTCAACATCTAACAAAATGGGCGGAAGGGAAAATTTACGTTTCCTATTTGACACCTAATGACCTTCAAGAGGAGGGGGCAAGTAGAGAAGATGCTTCTCACATTGTAACCTATTTGAAAAATATAAAAGGATGTGAAGTAGCTATTTTACTTTATCCGGGTAGATGTGAGGGAGAATATAAAGTAAGCTTAAGGAGTAATCCTCCTTATGACGTAGCAAGTCTTGCCCAACAATTAGGTGGTGGTGGACATGAACGTGCTGCTGGAGCAAGTGTTAGAGGTACTTTAGAGGAGATCTTTGCAAGACTTAAAGGTCTAGTAAACTTCTAAGAAAAAGTTATCTTTCATTTTAGAAAGGATTCACCATGCTTAATGGAATAATTAATATCTATAAACAAAAAGGATATACGTCTCATGATGTAGTAGCAAAAGCGAGGCGTATTCTTTCAGAAAAGAAGATTGGACATACAGGAACATTAGACCCTGAAGCAGAAGGTGTGCTTCCTATTTGTATAGGAAAGGCAACACGGGTAGTGCCCTACTTAACAGACATGGATAAATGCTATGAAGCAGAAGTCATCTTAGGTGCTTATACCACAACTGAAGATGCTACGGGTGAAATAGTCCAGCAATTTGAGGTAGCAGTTACCAAAGAACAAGTAGAAAAAGTTGTAAAGAGTTTTGAAGGAAGCTACCAACAGATCCCTCCTATGTATTCTGCTATTAAGGTAAAGGGTGTAAGACTTTATGAACTGGCTAGAAAAGGTATAGTTGTGGAGAGACCTTCACGCCAAGTGATTATTTATAAGTGTGAGGTGAAGGAGTGGTTTTCAGCCTCCCGCTTTAAAATAAGTGTGAAGTGTTCAAAAGGGACATATATTCGTACCCTCTGTACAGATATTGGAAGAACCTTAGGTTGTGGCGCCCATATGGGACAACTTCTACGTACACAAGTGGGAGCTTTTTCATTAGAAGAAAGTATATCTTTAGACTTTCTACAAGATAATCGGGATAAAATACTTACTTATCT
>JAEZKI010000177.1 GCA_023415525.1 Bacillota bacterium
AAGGGAAGGAACATCCCATAATCTACATGGGATTTTAAAATACGTAGTTGTTGAATAATTTCAGCATTTCCTACGGCAAAGGCAATTCGGCAGCCAGGAATGCTATAGGTTTTAGAAAGAGAATTAAACTCAATCCCCACCTCTTTAGCGCCAGGGATGCTGAGAAAGCTTTCTCCTACTGAGCCATCAAAGAGGAGCTCACTATAAGCATTGTCATGAAGAATAATAATGTTATATTTCTTAGCAAAAGCTACAAGCTTTATGTAAAACTCACGAGGTGCGATGGCTGTCGTGGGATTATTAGGATAAGAGACAATCATTAATTTAGCTTGGCGTGCCACCTCTTCATCAATGGCATCTAAATCAATGAGAAAGTTATTTTCTTTTAAGAGAGGCATCTTGTGAATACAAGCACTGGCTAAGAGGGGAGCAATGGTGAAAATAGGATAACTTGGGGTAGGAACGAGAACTACATCACCAGGATCAACAAGGCAAAGAGCAAGCTCCGTAAAGCCACTTTGTGAACCCAAGAGAGAAACGACTTCTTCAGAAGCAAGGGTTACGCTATAACGACGGGCATACCAGGTGATGACGGCCTCTAAAAGTTCAGGGGTATCATGGATGGCATACTTGTAGTTAGCTAATTGGCTACATTCTTCTTGTAAGCGTTCTATGACTTGAGGGGCAGGTGAAATATCAGGAGTCCCTATACTAAAATCAATCATTTGATAACCTTGTGCCATGAGTTCTACTTTTTTGTAATTTAACTCAGAAAAAATTGCAGAAGATAAACTGGCCATTTTTTTTGAAAAAATCATGATCTAAGCTCCTTTGTAGTATAATCTGATTATTTTTAAAAGTATTCTATTTTGCTATTATAATAAAATGACTTCGTAGTAGTCAATAAAAGGGGGTAAATAATAAAATTATATACTAATTTATGCTTTTATAAAGAAATTTTATGGTAAAAAGAGAAGATCTGATAAAGTCATTCCTTTTTGTTTATTCATTTCTACTAATTCAAGGAAAGGATTTCTTTACATAATAGTTAAAATACATGAAAATTAGACAATTTTCCCTATATGTAGAAAAAGTGAAGAGGCAGGCGTATAATAAATGCGTAAATAGTTAAGAAAAAAAGAATAGGGTGATTTGAGTGTTGAAGCAGTTTATTTTAGACCTTCAAAGTGAGTTTACAGGTTATAATGTAAAGCGTTTTTCAAAGGATATTTTAGCAGGACTTACTGTAGCAGCTGTTGCGTTGCCTTTAGCGCTTGCCTTTGGTGTAAGTAGTGGTGCGGATGCAGCAGCAGGACTTATTACAGCCATTTTAGCAGGGCTTGTAATGAGTGCTCTTTCAGGAGCCTCTTATCAGATTTCTGGGCCAACAGGTGCTATGACTGCTATTTTAATTGGATTGGTTCAAAAATATGAGATGCAAGGGGTTTTTATTGTTACCTTACTAGCAGGAATCCTTCTATTGCTAGCTAGTTTATTTAAGTTTGGGAAATTAGTGGCTTTAATTCCTGCACCAGTTATCACAGGCTTTACTTCAGGTATAGCCATCATTATTGCATTAGGTCAGTTGGATAATTTCTTTGGTGTGAAATCCCAAGGGAGTGACGCCATTTCAAAATTTCTTTCTTATTTTAATGGGAATTTTTCACCCAATCTTTATGCCCTTATTATCGGATGTATTGTCATTGTAACCATGGTGATATGGCCTAAAAAATGGGGGAGTAAAGTGCCCTCCTCTCTCGTAGGAATTATTGTGGCCACACTGGTAAGTTCGTTAACCAAGTGGGATGTATCAGTAGTGGGAGCTATTCCAAAGTCCCTTATTTCTAGTACAAGACTTGAACTGAGTACCATTCAGTGGGGGCAATTGAGTGAATTTATTGTACCAGCTATAAGCGTAGCGGCATTAGGGATGATTGAGAGTTTATTATGTGGGGCAGCAGCAGGACGTATGAAAGGCGAGAAGTTAAATGCAGACCGAGAACTTTTTGCTCAAGGTATTGGAAATATCCTTATTCCTTTCTTTGGAGGGGTTCCAGCTACTGCAGCTATTGCACGTACCAGTGTAGCCATTAAGTCAGGCTTAGAGACACGTTTAACAGGTATTTTACATGCAGTAGGGTTAGTCCTTTCTATGTTTTTACTAGGGCCTCTTATGTCACAAATTCCTCTCGCTGCTTTAGCAGGTGTTCTTATGGTGACGGCTTGGCGTATGAATGAATGGGAAAGTATAGGCTTTATTTTTCAAAAGAAATTTAAGACAGCCATTGCCCAATTTTTAATTACTATGACAGCAACTGTTTGCTTTGATTTAACTATTGCCATTGTTATAGGTGTGGTTTTCTCAATCCTTATTTTTATGGTAGGTATTTCTCATATTGAAGTAGCCCTAAGTGAAATTAAGAATGACAAGCTAGAAGAACAGGGAATTGCCTTACAAGCCTATCATGAGAAAACAAAGGTTATTTACTTAACAGGGCCTGTATTTTTTACAACGACAGAAAAAATTAGTGAAGAACTTGCCCAATTAGAAGAAATAGGCACTTTGATTTTTTCCATGCGTGGCGTGCCTTTAATGGACACAACGGGTGTTCAATTTTTAGAAGAAGTTTGTCAAGGCTTACAACAACAAGGAACACATGTCTTATTTGCTGGCGTTCAACCTAAAGTGAAACGGATGATGCAGCGTAGTGGATTTGAAGAAAATCTAGGCCATAATCATTTCTTCTGGAGTGTGCAAGAGGCCTTAATAGCTTTAGAAAAGGCCATTGTAGCTGTATAAGTAGAGGAAGAAAGCTGTTAAGGCATTTTCCCACAGTCTTTTTATTGGTGTGTAATCCATAAATTGGAAATAATTTCAAATTTTATTTCCAATTTATGGATTTTTGTGTTATTTTAATAAAGAGACGAGGGGGGGAGACTATGTACTATAAAAGGAAAGTAAAACTAGTTATTTTTGTGATAACCTTTTTCATGGCTTGCTTAGAGTGTGGTACAACTTATGGACAAATTGATCAAGCAAAAGACTTAACAATGTCTTTAGATAATGATAAGATAAAAATAACTTTAAAGGTTTATTTAGGAGATATTGAGGAAGAACGATTAAAATATACCCTTTATAGTCAGGTTGATAAGGGGCAAGAAGACATAGACATGTGGAATGATGTTTTTAAAAATTGCCGAGAGCAATTGGAAGATTATATTTCACCTGTTGTCAATAAGGCTAAGGTCATAAATATAATAGTTAATAAGGCTAAAAATCAAGTCATTGTGGATATGAGTAAAGACTATAGTGAAATGAACTTAGGACATATGGGAGAGTATTTAGCCTTAAAAAGCTTAGCTTATACCTTAGGAGATTATTATGATGTAGAAGAAGTTTTCATTACTTTAGAGGGCAAGCCTTATTGTTCAGGACATTATTATTTTGAAGAAGGTAAGGGGTGGTGGCTAGAAGATAAAGAGAAAAGCCAACCCATAAAAGAGAGTAAAAAAGGTGATTAAGATGAAAAACAGACGAAAACAATGGATTATAATAACTCTATTTATTCTTTTAGTAAGGCTTTTAGGGGGAGTACCTATCTATGGAAAGGACCAACTCTTTAGTGAAATCGTTAGTGAAACGGGTCAGTATAGGGTGGACTTTCAAGAAGGAATAGCTTTGGTGAGTCGTGATGGAAGTGAAGCAGTACCTATAGGGGTAGGAACGCTCTTAAAAAAGCCAGGGACCTATTTTATTAGTTTTTACAAAGAGGGGCGTATCCAAAAAATTCAAAAGGTTATACTCCCACGAAAGGAAACGCGTCAAGAGGTTGTTTTAAGTGATGCAGCACAGTTAGAAGAAGTACTTAAGGG
>JAEZKI010000192.1 GCA_023415525.1 Bacillota bacterium
CATCAGGTAAAAGAAGCAGTGTAAAAGCCAGAAAAAAAAGAAGGCTTATTCAAGTTCGCTCAAAAATCACGAAAATCCACCTAGTCAGAAGGACACATCCCAGAGTGTCCTGTTTTTATGCCAAAAAGAAAAGCCGTGTTACAATCCTAACTAAAAATTTAGTTTTGAAACACGGCCTATCATCTATAATGAATTTGAAATTGATGTAAAATTAAGGATTTAAATGAATGGGTATATCTGCTATACTGGAAGAAATATGTAAGAAAAGGTCAGGTGAACGCAGTGAAAATATTGGTATTGGGTAACGGGTTTGATTTGGCACACAAATTGCCAACTAAATATACAGATTTTCTTCATTTTACAAGGGTAGTGTTAGAATTACTAAATGGTGATATTTCAAATGTTAGCTGGGAGGGTATTAACTCTAAATTAAAAGATGTAATCCTTGAAAACACTGGGAATAAGAGTAACAATCTGTATTCACAGGAAGGTGTTTGGAGGGATTTAATAGAAAATAATTTTTGGTTTACTCATTTTCAAAACTGTTACATCAATGATGGGTGGATAGACTTTGAGAATGAAATATCTAAGGTAATACAACAGATAGAAGATGCTTTAATGAATGAACTTAATCCATTTTTTAGCATAGGCCCAAATTTAGAAACAGCGGCTATAGAAGTAAAATATGTAGAAGAGATTATTTTGAAATTGGAGAACACAAGAAGGTACTATCCAGATAAATTAATTGATGATGCCTGTGATAAATTATTAAAAGACTTAAATAAACTAATCCGTGCCTTAGAACTTTATCTGGTGGAATATGTAGGTAATATGGAAGTAGATGTAGTATCGCCGGATATAAAGGGTATTAATCCTACTAAGGTTCTGAGCTTCAATTATACTGATACATATAACAAAGTCTATATGCCCATTAACTCTGTTCAATATGATTTTATTCACGGTAAAGCAAGCAGTACCAGTACATTAGAAACTAATAATATGGTGCTTGGGGTAGATGAATATTTACCAAAGGATAGGAGTGACAAGGATGTAAAGTTTGTCGCTTATAAAAAGTATTATCAGCGCATCTTTAAAGGAACAGGTTGCCTCTATAAGGATTGGGTAGAAGTATTACAAGGTCCTACATATAAGGATGGAAGTGGTGATGTAATTCTTATACCAGATAATAATGAGGTCCATATTTTTGGGCATTCCTTAGATGTTACTGATAAGGATGTACTGAGAGATTTGATCTTGAGCTCTTATACTGAAACAACAATATATTATTTAGATAAGGATGACTTTGGGAGAAAGATAACTAATCTTGTAAAAGTGATTGGACCTGATGAGCTGGTTAAAAGGACAGGTGGACCAACCAAAACAATTACTTTTAAGCCGCAAAATCCAATGGAAAGTATTAATAACAAATAATAGATGAAAGAGAGTGGGAGAGTAAATGATATTTGATTTCTTAAAAAAGAAAAGAACAGATGACGTAGTAACAGTAAACCCAAAACTTGAAAAAATGGATACTTCAAAACAAAAACAGAAAATTAACGATGTGCAGCTAAAAACAAATCTACAAGTATTTTTAGACTTTGAGAAACACACAGAAGAAAAGTACAACATTGTAGGAAAAATAGATTTTAGTTTTAGAAGTGATATACCGAGTAAAGAGAGTGAAGCCAATTTTGACCATTTTCCGTGTATAGTAAAAGTAGGGACTCAAAACTATGGCGATATTGAAAAGCTAGATGATAAGCAAAAGAACCATCTATATAATACTATCGAGCATGAGCTTATACATGTAAGAAATTATTATGATTTGACTCAGGAGACTAGAGATAAAATAAGCAACAACCTAATGAGTATAGCACATTGGGGTAGGCTGATGTTGGATGAGTATAGTGCTTATAAAGAGTCAAATGCTCTATATCCCGAAACAGAAGATGAACTCAATTCATCACAAGAAAAAGTGTTAGAGTCATTCAATCATATTCAAAAGGGGTATCTTTCTGGTGCAACTGACGCACAATTTTATGTTTCATTTTACTATAATTGCTGTGCGATAATATCACACAGTATTGTGGACGATGATTTTCCACGAGATAAGAGAAATAGAGATTATGTCAGAGCATGTAATGACTTCATAAAAGACCTTGATGAAGCACATGGAAGAATGCCACTAAATTATGAGGAATATAAGAGTTTGGGTAATAAACTGATGAGCGATTTATTAATTATGGCACCTGTCAATAAGAGAGAGTTCTTTAAATTTAACACAAGGATTCGTTTAGATTAATATAATGGAATGAGGGTATTAGATGACTAAATCAGTCTTATTTGGAAATGGGGTAAACATAGCCTTTAGTGGTAATACAGATTACTGTAACTATAAGATTATTGAACGTTTATTACAAGTATTAGAAACAGATAAGTTCCGCGAGGTATTTTTAAATACAGTAGAACCTTCAGAAATAAAGGCAGTAATCATTGGCTTAAATGAACAATTTAAAGAGATGTTAAGAGGAATAACAGCTTTTAGATGGACAAGCGATGCTGAGGATATGAGGGTTTTACTTGAAATAATAACTCGCTATAAAGGTAAATCGCCGGATGTCTTAGAAGTAGGTATGGAAGATTACTTTTATGTAATGAAGTGGTTTAATAATAAGTTTGGTGCAGATGCATTACCAGAGAATACAATCTTTGATGCCTTAAAATACATATTCTTGGATGCTATCTATAACGAGGGTAGGATAGAGACTCTTTACACAAGTATGGAGTGTCTGAGAAATGAGTTAGTAGGGTATGAAAATATTTTTACTATTAATTATGACACTAATTTAGATAAGCTGACAGATAAGCCAGTATATCACTTACATGGTTGTTTCGATGTTTTGGATGATACCTACAGAGAAGAAACCATTAATGGTTTTATTGCAAAGCAGAAACCAAAGCCACCAACATATATTAAGGGGTTGGAGCATCTGTATTGTAATGCTATCATGGGGTATTCCGGCGCTTATAAGAAAGGTATTATGGATTTGTATTCTAACGGTAACCTTGGTTTAAGTCAAATGATTGCAAGATACAATAATCCTTTAGATACAGAATTCCATAAAAGGTTTCAACAACTAAGTACCTCAACTAATGAGAAAGAAATGTATGCTTATAAATCAGTAATGGCAAAGTTAGCACATCCTGAACTCTGTTATACAGAATTTCCTTTTTCAAAGCTTGAGAGTATGGTAGGCGATTTATGCATAGTAGGTATGTCACCAAATAATGATGTACATATCTTTGATGCTATAAATAATAATCCAGGTATAAGAAAAGTCATATATTATGCAGCTAGTCCTGAGGATACAGATGCAGCGCAGAAAGTAATTAACAAGCCTAAAGAGATAAGGAATGTTCATAAATACTGGCAGTCAATAAGAAGATAATAGAGGAGGAAATAGTCTATGTATGATAAATATGATATAAAAGAGATAAGGTTCTTACCGATGGGCGAGAACGAGTTTAAAACAGTTGAAGAAGCAAGAGAATTTCTAAAGTATAGATTACCAAAAGAGCAGGATGGTGAGTATTGGTACCAGACAAAGGGGATTGATTCTAATGAGGAAATCTTGGTACTATTCCGAATACAAAGCTGTATTATAGGAACGGGTATTTTCAAAGGGAGAGAAAAGTTTGATGAGGTAGAACTATATGATGGTAAAGAATATCACGGTGTAAATATTTTCTATTCTGACACTATATTTAACATTGAAACAATCACTTTGGAAGAATACCAAAGTATTGATAAGGATTTGGAACGTTTTACTCAGAGCATTAAGAGAACAGATATGAAGTATTTTGACAAGGTTTTAGCCTTGGTAGAAGAAAAGTGGAAAGCTTACAACGAATAAGGAGAAGTATATGGGGTATCATAAGTCTTTTGTAATATTTATTGATATATTAGGCACTCGTGATAGAGCAAGTGATTTTAATGAAATGTATAAAATAAATACTATCTTTCATGAGCAAATGGAACAAGAACAAATGATGGATGATAATCATCCTTATGTTGTATATGAAAGAACAGTACATACTTTTTCTGACTGTGCTTATATAATTTATGATTTTAAAGCAGGTGTCGAAGAGAATAGGAAAAATATTTTTGAGTTGATGACTATTGCTTGTTATAATACAGAAAAGGTTTGCTATAGATTTTTAGAAGAAGGTTTTGTCTTCCGTGGTGGAATGAGTTATGGCGATGTCTACTATGAAAAAGAGAGAAGCTTATTATTTGGTCCTGCGATTAACTCCGCTTATGAACTAGAGGCGCAAAAAGCTAATTATCCAAGAATTGTTGTTGACCCTCAAATAGGAGAACAATTATTTTCTTATATTGATGAGAATGTACCTAAAAATGTAATAAACGGGACAATACTAAAACATGATGAAGATGGTTTTTATTATCTTCATTATCTTAATAATTTTGAATTTGGTAATAGTCAAGACAATGATAAAGAAGTGACAGAAATAATATATGATTTATGCGAAAGAGAAATTGAGAGAGCACAAGATAATGAAAAGTTAACAGAAAAACAAAGAACTAGTATTATTGGGAAATACAAATGGCTTGATAAGTACATAACTGATTCACAGTATAAAGGTTTTCGAGATGAAGAAATAGATTTTGATGATGAAGAAAGTATGAAAAGGTTAGAAGAATATGAATTAGAATTAGTCAGGTCACTAGCTAAAGGATTCTTTAATTAATTGTAGTAATGTAAGTGAAATTAATACATGGCTGGTATAAGAAGGAGGAAACGCGAATGTTTCCCCCTTCTTTTCAATGTGTGCGTGTGTCCAACGAAGCTGGACCATGCCTGTCGGGTAAGCGTCAAATTACTCGCCTAGGCTAAATGAAATTTTTGTGGCATACTTTAAAAAATGCAAAAAACTATTAGTTTTTTAAAGGAGGCCACTTACCATGGACCAAATATCTCATACTGTGCGCAAT
>JAEZKI010000219.1 GCA_023415525.1 Bacillota bacterium
TAAAACCTTTGCATCTGACCTTGAAAAGTATACTGTAGCAGAAATTGAAAGAATTACCCGTGTTGGTTTTGAAGCGGCTATGAAACGTAACAAAAAGGTTTGTGTAGTGGATAAAGCTAATGTATTAGAATCTTCTAGATTGTGGAGAGTCGTTGTTAAACGTGTAGCAGCTGATTATCCAGAAGTCACATACTCTCATCTTTATGTGGATAATGCAGCTATGCAACTAGTTGTTAATCCTAAACAATTTGATGTCATTATTACCTCTAACCTTTTTGGAGATATTTTATCGGATGAAGCAAGTACGATTACTGGGTCTATTGGTATGTTAGCTTCTGCATCCCTTGGAGAAGGGACATTAGGTCTTTATGAACCTATTCATGGTAGTGCACCAGATATTGCAGGTCAAAATAAAGCCAATCCTATTGCAACGATTCTTTCTGTAGCCATGATGCTTCGTTATTCTTTTAATCTTGAAAGAGAAGCACAGGCTATTGAACAAGCAGTTATGGCGGTACTTGATGCTGGTTATCGTACAGGAGATATTATGAGTGCAGGGATGAAGCAAATCGGAACAAAAGAAATGGGTGACCTTATTACTGAAGCGATTAAATAGTCTGTTAAAAGACTTGAAAGTTTGGTAAAATTAAAAATAAAAAGAAAGGTGCCACATAAAAGTGACAGATAAGGTAAAGGAACATGGGTAAACGTATTATTTATTTAGATGGTGAGTTTGTAAACGAAGACGAGGCAAAAATTTCTGTTTTTGACCATGGCGTACTTTATGGGGATGGCGTGTTTGAGGGAATTCGTGCTTATAATGGTAGAATCTTCAGATGTGAAGATCATATTGAAAGGCTTTATGCTGCTGCCAAAGCCATTATGTTGGAGATCCCACTATCTAAAAAAGAAATGACAGAAGTCCTTTTAGAAACTTGTAGAAGGAATAACTGTAAGGATGGCTATATCCGTTTAGTTGTTACAAGAGGAAAAGGGGATTTGGGTCTAAGCCCTACAAAATGTCCTAAAGCTACTGTCTTCTGTATTGCAGGGAGTATTACACTTTATCCTGAAGAGATGTATACAAAAGGAATGCCACTTATTACAGCAACGCAGAGACGAAATAAGGCTACTATTGTAGATCCTCAAATCAAATCACTTAACTATTTAAATAATATTTTAGCAAAAATAGAAGCTAATCGTGCAGGAGCTGCAGAGGCTTTAATGCTTAATCATGATGGGATTGTAGCAGAGTGTACAGGAGATAACATCTTTATTATTAAAGATCAAGTGATTTACACTCCACCTATCTATATTGGTATTCTAGACGGTATCACAAGACGTACGGTAATGGAGCTAGCTAAGAAGTTAGGCTATGATATGGTAGAGAAAGAGTTTACACTCTTTAATGTCTATAATGCAGATGAATGTTTCTTAACAGGTACAGCTGCAGAAGCTATTCCAGTTACAACTGTAGATGGAAGAGTTATTGGAAATGGGGTAGCAGGACCTATTACAAAAGCACTATTAGCAGCTTTTAAAGAGTATGCTAACAGCAATGGAACAGATATTTTCTAAGGAAAAATAAAGAGCAGGAAAGTGGCAGAAGCTACTTTCCGCTTATTTATTCCTTTAAATATTTTTGGATTATGTAAAATGATTCCCTACTAGAAGAAAAATAAGCAGAAATAGAGTAAAGGAGAATATAAAATGAAAAGTGATCGTGTAAAAGTAGGTGCAGCAAGAGTACCTCATCGTTCTTTGTTTAAAGCAATGGGCTACATAGATGAAGAAATAAATAAACCTCTGATTGGTGTTGTAACAGCTAAAAGTGAAATTGTACCAGGTCATTCACATCTTGATAAGGTAACAGAGGCAGTAAAAACCGGAATTCGCATAGCAGGCGGAACACCTATTGAAATCCCTGCTATAGGTGTGTGTGATGGAATTGCTATGGGACATGAGGGTATGAGGTATTCTCTTGTAACAAGAGAACTTATTGCGGATTCTATCGAATGTATGGCAACAGCTCATGCTTTTGACGGCTTAGTATTAGTACCTAACTGTGATAAAATTGTTCCAGGCATGTTAATGGGTGCGGCGCGTATGAATTTACCTACAACACTCGTTAGTGGAGGACCTATGCTTGCAGGAATGGTAAATGGTAAGAAAACCAATCTTTCAGTGACCTTTGAAGCAGTAGGGGCTTATAATGCTGGAAAAATATCAGAAGAAGAGCTTAAAGAATATGAAAATCATGCTTGCCCTGGTTGTGGCTCTTGTTCAGGAATGTATACTGCTAATAGTATGAACTGTATGTGTGAAGTGTTAGGTATTGCTCTTCCAGGTAATGGGGCAACACCTGCTGTATTTGCAGAACGTATTCGCTTAGCTAAATATACAGGTATGGCTGTTATGAATATGCTTCAAAAAGACATTAAAATTTGTGATATTTTAAATGATAAAGCCTTCAGAAACTCTTTGACAGTGGATATGGCATTAGGTTGTAGTACAAATACCATGTTGCATTTGCCTGCAATAGCTCATGAAGCAGGTGTTCATATCAACTTAGATATGGCCAATGAAATCAGTTTGCATACACCAAATCTTTGCCATCTTGCGCCAGCAGGTGAGCACCATAT
>JAEZKI010000237.1 GCA_023415525.1 Bacillota bacterium
CGCCTCTTTTATATCAAGTCCTTCCATAAGATGGGAAACACCCATAGCATTTCCAGGACAACCATTTGTAAATTTCACTTGGTGAACCTTATTATCTTCTATTTCAAATTCAATTTTAGAGGAACAAACGCCCTTTGTCTTATAACTTTCCATCTGCTTTTCTCCTTTATTCGTTAACTATGTTGTCACCTACATAAGTATTATAGCATATTCTCATGTTAAGCTATAGTCTTTCATTCTTATAATCTTTTCCTTCTGTACAATCCTTTTTCTTTTTAGTAAAATGATTAATGAACCACAATAATGCCCTAAAAGGATGATTAAAATGAGTATTGTATTTAACCATACGATTATACATGTTTTAGATTTAACCATGAATATGCCTCTCTTTTCTACAGAACCTTTGGTTTTAACCGATGAAACAGAAGCTTTTATCACCAAGCATTTAATGAAAATATTAGGAAGTTCTGCTTCTTCTAAAGCTCAATTTGAAAGTGGTTCCACTTGGAGCCCTCTTTTTAAAGAAGAACAGCTACAGAACCATTTTCAAGATATATCCGAGCAACTGGCTCAGAAATATTATGACTATATGCAAAGCTATGGAAATATTTTGAGTGGTGACTTAATTATTACTTACTTCACCATGGATATGAAAGGTTATTTGGCGGCTTTAAAGCTCAATTATAAGGAGGGATTCACTCACTATGTGGAGCAAAAAGAAAATCGCATTCAAACCCAAATTATTAAACATAAAGGACTTTTTCCAGCAGCGGGTAAACAAATCGATGAAGCCTTTCTCATGGAATTAGCTACAGGTGATATTACCTTATGGGATCATTCAAAAGCTCAATATCTCAGCTTACTTTATGAGTGTGAAGCGAATTTATCCCTTAAAGACACACTAAAGGTCGTAGAAGCTGTAGCAACTGAAGTCATTGAAACCCATTATGATAATACCCTTGATGCTTTAGCTGAGCTTCGTAATAACATTGTAGAGAGTATTGTGACGACCAACACGTTACCTATTCAAGAAGTCTTTGAACGTACCTTTGAAAAGGATGAAGAAGTAAGAGATACCTGTCTTCAGAAAATAGAAGAATTAGGTCTCAAAGAAAAAACACTTGAAATAACAGATAGTAAAATTGGAAATCAATACGCTTCTTCGCGTTTAAAAACAGATACAGGAATTGAGCTTAAGTTTCCTACCCCTCTTTATAAAAATCAAGATTTTATTGAAATTATTAATGAACCAGATGGGACGCTTTCCATTGTGCTAAAAAATATTTCTCAAATTATTAACAAATAAGGACCTATTGCAATAGCCTTACTTTATAGCTATTGCAATAGGTCCTTATTTATTCTCTTAAACAAGCCCTTTCAACATTTATCTTTATTGCTTAAGTAATTTTTAACCTCTAATAGGGAGGAACACTTCTTATGGACTTGGGCTAATATCTCAGGCGTAGGATGAATTAAATCAGGTACCATAATCACTTTAAGCCCTGCAGCTATTCCAGCTCGTACACCATTTAAAGAATCTTCTATACAAAAAGTCTCATGAGGAATTCCCCCTAATTGCTCACAGGCTAATTGATAGATTTCAGGATGCGGTTTACTTTGCCTTACCTGATCGCCTCCTATAATGACTTTAAAATAATCCCTGATTTCCGCTTGGTTGAGATGGGATAAAATATCCTGCTTTTTACTGGAGGAAGCCAGTCCTATTTTATAACCTTCTTCTTGTAAATAGACGAGTAGTTCATTGACGCCCTGTTTAATAGGTATGCCTTCTGTTTCTATTACTTGAAAAAACATTCTACGCGCTTCTTCTCTAAAAGCAACAAAGGCAAAATCCTTCCCATAATAACGGTAAAAAACGAGTCGCGTATCTTCATAACTTCTCCCCACACAGTCCATAAATACATTGTCTATTTGTGAAAGACCTTCTCTTTCTCCAAGTTGCTTCCAAATCTCTCCGATTAAACGTTCCGTATCAAAAAGGACCCCATCCATATCAAAAATTATAGCCTTTTGCATTGTGTTTTCTCCTCCTCCACCCATCCATTCCTATTAACTATAGCATTTTATGTGTCCAAGAGAAAGAGCCTTCTAAAATTAATCCATAAAATGAATGTATTCTCTTAGGGCCTGCCCTGTAAAGCTTTCCTTTACTTCTGTGACCTCATAAGGTGTTCCCATAGCGACTACTTCTCCCCCTTGGTCCCCTCCTTGTGGTCCTAAGTCAATAAGCCAATCTGCTTCCTTTATCAAGTCTAGATGATGTTCAATTAAAAGTACCGTATGTCCTAGAGTAGTTAAACGCTTGAATATAGTGAGTAATTTTTGAATGTCTTGAGGATGTAAACCCGTGGTAGGTTCATCTAAAAGATAAAGAATCTTTCCTTTTGTTTCTCGACTTAATTCCTTAGCCAATTTGACTCTTTGCGCTTCGCCTCCTGAAAGGGTCAGTGCACTTTGACCTAATTTCATATAACCTAAGCCTACATCTTGAAGCGTCTGTAAATAACGGACAATACTTTCTTCACCTTGAAAGAGCTGCAAGGCATCTTCTACGGTCATCTCTAGTACATCGGAGATTGTTTTGCCTTGATAGGTAATCTCTAAAACTTCTTTTTTAAAACGTTTACCTCCACATACATTACAACTCACCCAAGCATCTGGCATAAAATACATAGGAATACAGCGCTTTCCTTCTCCTTTACATCCTTCACATTGTCCTTGGGGACTATTAAAACTAAAGGTACTTGCTGTATAACCTTTTTGGTTAGCTTGTTCCTGTTGGGCAAAAAGCTTTCTTATTTCATCAAATACACCACAATAGGTGGCAGGATTAGAACGGGGTGTGCGCCCAATGGGTTGCTGAGAAATAGCGACTATTCCTTTTATGGCATCCTTCCCTTCAAATTTCTTGCAAAAGCCTGTTGCTTGCTCCACCGTATCTGTCATATAAGGTAAAATAATTTCATGAATAAGTGTGCTTTTACCAGAACCACTTACACCTGTTACACAGGTTAAACTTCCTAATGGAAAAGCCACATTGATGTGCTTTAAATTATGAGCTGTGGCCCCTTCTATTTTTAACCATTGAGCCTTTGAAAAAGCTTGGGAATAACTTATTAACTTGTTTTCTTTTGAAGCCCTTAAATAACTACCTGTCTGAGAAAGAGGCTCTCCCATGACTTCTTCTGGCCTTCCTTGGGCTAAGAGTTTCCCACCAAGTCGCCCGGCACCTGGGCCAACCTCTATGAGCCAATCAGCTGCCAACATCATTTTCTTCTGATGTTCCACGACCACAACGGTATTACCGGAGTCACGTAATTGATAGAGGAGATGAATAAGCTTTTCATAATCTTTAGGATGCAGGCCCTTTGTGGGTTCATCTAATATATAGAGGAGTTGGCTCATTCCTTCCCCTAACTGACTAGCTAGACGTAATCGTTGGGCTTCTCCACCTGATAAGCTTGGAATGGACCGATCTAATGAAAGGTATCCCAGCCCAATTGTCACTAAGTTACAAAGTTTCTGATGGAGTTCATCTAAAAGCTGCTGGCTAATGGCTAACGCTTGATCATCTAACGCATTAGGGAGATTTTCTATCCAATGCATTAATCCCTCTAAGGTCATTCCTACTGCCTCTGGAAAACGTCTTCCAGCTACAGTTACCAGACGTCCTTCAGGGGCTAAGCGCTCTCCTTTACAGGCTGGACATCTTTCTTGCTTCATAAAAGGTAAAACACTGTCTCCACCACCTTTACCTTCCAGAAAAAGACGTTTAATAATAGGACAAGCACCCTCTACAGGACGAACAATTTCACCTTTTCTTCCATTATCCATTTCATAGGTAAAACGAACTTCTTCTCCTTGGGAGCCATAGAGAGCCATTTCTTTAAAATCAGAAGGGAGTTGTTCCCAAGGGCGTTCTAAATCGACATCTAACTTATGGGCTAGACCTATAAGTTCCCCTTTTATCCAATTGGCATTAGGCTTATTTAAGTGCTTTCTTAAATTGCCCCACCAAGGAGATGCCCCATCTAAAAGTGACAGTTCTGGCTTTGTTACAATGGCCTCTGGATTAACTTCCATTTTTATACCTAATCCCTTACAAACAGGACACATGCTTTCAGGATGATTAAAACTAAAGGTACTTAAACTCCTGTCAAAGAATATTTTTTTACAAGGATAGCACATTTCTTTTGTTTGTAATAAACAAGCTTCTTGGTTATTAAGCAAAGCATAAAGAGCTCCTTGTCCCTCCATAAGTGCCCTTTGAATGCCTTTTTTTAACTGGGACTTAAAGTCTCCTTGCTTACCAGCTAAAGGGATCGTTCCTGTATAGGTAATCTGCTCCTGTCCATAGCCTTGTATACTTAATAACGTTCCTGGTTTGAGCTCACACAGTAAATGTAAAATTTCACTTTCCTTAAGAGGTATAATCCCTCTCCCACACTCCGGACAATGGCGAATACCTATGCCATTATAAAGGAGTTTAAGGTAATCATAGAGATTGGTTAGTGTCCCTACTGTAGAACGAGGATTCCAATTGGTCAAATGCTGGCCAATGGCTATGGCAGGGGGTAAACCTGTTATTTGATCCACTTCTGGCTTTTCAAGCCCTCCTTGCTGAGCACCTTGTCCACTTAAAGAGCTCATGAAACGTCTTTGACTTTCTGCATAAAGGGTATCAAAAGCAAGACTCGACTTACCGCTTCCACTTAAGCCAGTTATGACGGATAATTGCTGATAAGGAAAAAAGCAATGGATATTTTGAAGATTATGTTGCCTTGCTCCCTTAACATAAATACCCTTTTTAGGTGCCTCTTCTAGCTTAACCTCATTTCGTTCTTTTTTAAGAGCAGGTGGGATGGGTCCATTACTCTCCAGATAAGGTGTCAGCTTTTCTATCTCTAACGGTTTTAAAGTGAGATTCTGTGTTTCGAGAGAGTTATTATTTTCCACAAACCACTCTGGCCAATGACTTAACCATTTCGGAACATGGTAACTGGCTACACAATCTAAAGAAGGCTCATAAGGAATGATGCCAAGATAAGGTGTGTTATCAAAAGCATCTAATTCAGAAAGGTAGAGACGGCCTCTTTCACGCTCTCTTTTTACAATGCGTGCTGTAGTTAAAGCAATAGGATTGGGCCGGATAGGTGAACGGGTAGCAAAAATTCCTGTTCTGGGTGCCTTTTCATAAGGAGGATCACCCGTTGTGACTTTCCTATAAATCGATTGATCCCATTGATGAAACCACCATACTACATGAACATGGGAGTAAGGGGTTAGTTTTTCCCAAAGGATTTCCTCCTTAGGTAATGGAATAAAAGTGCTACCCTCTTCTTTATGAATTTCACCCTTAAAAGGCAAAAGAAGCTCTTGCTCTAGCCAAGAAGAGGCTTCTTTTAACACCTGTTGTATCAGTGTACGTC
>JAEZKI010000256.1 GCA_023415525.1 Bacillota bacterium
GAATTAGACTGGGTATATTTTAAAGTAATCATCCCAAGAAGCAAATCACGTTGGGCTTCTTGAGGAATAATCTCATTATTGGTAACAACTTTCTTAAATAAGTCTTGTGTTAGCTTTATACTATTGCGACTTTGTTCAAAGGTCACACCAAAAACTTCTTTTGTCTCTATTTCATGAGGCATATAATGACTATCTATTTTTATAATAAGGTAATTTCCCCGGCGTTTTTTCTTAAGAATTTCAAGAGCTTCCTTAGAATACCCTGGTGCTATAATACCATCTGAGACTTCTTTTGCTAAGTAATGTGCTGTACAGGCATCGCACTCTTCTGAAAGGGCTACGAAGTCACCATAGGAAGACATACGATCCACTCCTCTTGCACGTATATAGGCTGTTGCTAAGGGACTTATCTCTTCTTGCTCTACAAAATAAATCTTCCTTAATACTTCATCTAGAGGACCCTCTACTGCCACACCTGCTGGGCTTACATGTTTAAAGGAAGCTGCCGCAGCAAGGCCAGTAGCCTCTTTTAATTCCTTGACGAGTTGCCAACTATTTAAGGCATCTAATAAGTTGATATAGCCTGCTGTCCCATTTAGAATCGCAAAAGGTAACTGTCCTTCTCTCATAAAAACTCTAGCCTGCTTTTGTTCTGGATTACATCCATACTTTAATACGTACTCCTTCATAGGGCTTACACTCCTTTTTTTATAAGAAAAGAGCCCACCATCCAGGCTCTTTGCCCAGACGGTCGGCTCTTAACATTATACTTCATGTGGTTGATTCCACTTCCGTCAGTCGTATAACTATTTTTAGAATAGCAGTAATTTTAACTTATTTCAATAGCTTTTATATAATAAATTCTATCTCCCCCATCTCTTCTAGTTTTTTGAGAAATGCCTCACAACCTATTTCCACATCTCTATATGTATCATCGAACCTCTCAGAATACCATGGGTCAATTACTGATCTTGATTCACCAGCTAGTTCAAGTAAAAGAAACATTTTCCCCCCCTTACTATGCCCAGTTATTCTTTCCATATTTCTCATGTTCATCGTATCCATTCCAATAAGATAATCATAATAGTCATAATCAGAAGCTTTAAGCTGGACAGCTCTCTTACCCTCACAGCTTATTCCATGTTTCGCTAGCTCTGCCTTAGCTGGTGGATAAACAGGATTCCCCACCCCATTCCATATTTCCTCAGTACTTGTGGCAGCTGATGTAATCTCAAACAAATCAGCTATACCACGTTTTTTAACCTTATCCTTTAATACAAACTCAGCCATAGGTGATCTACAAATATTCCCATGACACACAAAAAGTACTTTAATCATATCAATCCTCCCTATTTTTCAAAAGTTTATCCAGATATATAGCATCCGTATTATACATCATTACTTCCTACATCTGTTACTATCTCTACCTGAAAGTTGACTTTCTCCTATACATCTTGAATAATATTCACATAAAAGCTACCTACTTGTAGAGTATCTTTTTCGTCTGCATTACCTTTGTAATACTTTATCCCTGCAATATTACAGAATAAAATTCTAGTGCCTATTCCTCACCTTTTGTCCTAGTGAAGGGACTTAAATCAATAAATAAATCCTTCAAGTCTTTTATATCATCAAATTCCTTAAGTAAATACTCTAGTAGTTCCTCTTGTCTGGTTTGTCCCAAAGTTAATCTATAGAGTGACAGTATTTTTATCAATTTCTGATAGTTGACCTCATCCTTACTCATAGGATACATCGGAACAATCCTCTCAATCTTTATGTCTTGGTTTTTGCCAAAACACCAGAAAGGTACTAACTCAGATTGATGATGTTGCTTTTCTGCCTTTGCAGCTTCAAACATTTCCTTCCAAATATCGGTACTAAACTCAATGTCACCATATTTATTAGCTACATTTTGTCTAATGGCAAGACATTTATAACGATTAATTCTACCCTCACGTTGTTCTAAATCTATTGGATTGCGTGGGAGATTCCAATGCATGATTTTCCTACAGTAATTATGGAAATCGAGTCCCTCTTGTCCGATAGATGTGGTTGCAAGCACAAAAGGTCGAAGTGGCGAATTAAAAGCATTACGCACACTCTCTTTTCTGTTTACAATCTTCACATTATCTCCAGCATCCTTTGTAAAACCAACTGCATAACTTGAGCGAATACCAATACTTCTATCCTTTTGACCATTGATACGATTCTTAAACGCTAGGAAAGTATCCACTGTATAGGTTGCAGTATGTATTTTCAAAGACTCCATCATCATACCGTGGATAATCACATCTTTTTCTTTATCACTACCAATTCCTACCGTATCACTGAGCATATGTAAGTATTCATCAAACATAGCTTGGAAACATCCATCCTTACAGTATTTAAGAACATTCTGCCAATGGGAGTTATCATCTCGACATCTTCCATAAGCCAAATCAACAATAGCTGTTGACTCTGTCAAATTGAAGTTATTCACGAATACTTTTGCCAATGCCGTTGCTCTTTGCTTGTCATTTCCATTAGAACGATAGATACAGATTGCAGGTGAACCCATTACCATATTAATTAGCGTATCAACTAGATCATCTGGTCTTTTACCCAAACCGATAGCCTCCACATCATTTAGATACTCTTTTAATCGCTCAATATGTGCTAATAGACCTTTATTGCCTCTTTCAGAAGTTGTATCCTCAGTATCTGAT
>JAEZKI010000272.1 GCA_023415525.1 Bacillota bacterium
CAGTATAGAAAGGCACTTCTTCTTCACTATTAAGAGGAAGGTAGGTTAAAAGCTCTTTGACTTTTGCAATGAGGTCTTCTTCTTTATCCGCTACAAAACTTGCCAGTCCACTTTCTTCTGCATGTACTTTGGCCGTTGCAACTGTATCAAAAGAAGCTTTTTTATCTTCCATAGCATTAGGGCTATTTAAGAAGACACGTGCATTTTTAGAACTCATGAAAACAAAGTCAGAAAGTCCTGCTATAAAAGCTGCTCCCCCTGCACAATCACCTACTACAACAGCCAATTGAGGTATAACACCTGATGCTTCTGTCATTTTGGCAAAAATATTACCATAACCTTCTAGTGCATCCACTGTTTCTTGTAAGCGAATACCTACTGTATCTAAAAATCCCACAACAGGTACACCCATTTTCATAGCTTTATCATAGGTTGCTATGATCTTTTTAGCATGCATTTCCCCCAGTGCACCACCTAGTACATTCGCATCTTGACTATAGACATAGATAGGACTGCCATTGACTGTTCCATAACCTGATACCACACCATCACAAGGCGTATCTTGAACGTTCATGTTAAAAGCTAAACCTCTACTATTTACAAAGGCTCCCATTTCCACAAAGCTGTTTTCATCAAGTAAGTTTGTAATCCTATCTCTTGCAGTTAACTTTCCTTTAGCAAGAGCTGCTTTTTTAGCCTCTCCATCACTACTTTTTTCAATAGTAGCTCTGCGAGATTCTAATTCAGATAGTTTTTCTATTGTGCTCATCTGATACCCTCCATTTTAAATTATTTAAAGCAAAGTGCAAAAATCGCCACTTACATTCTACTAAACTACAGAGCAATATTCAATATAAATTAATAATTTTATTAAAAAATGTCAAATTATATATTTTATTTTTATCCTTTCAACATAATTATGTATTCATTAGGTTTTGATTTTGTCTTTTTTTTATTTTATTTGCTTTATTTCGGTTTTTTGTAATTATATTTTTTATATTTTTGTTTTTTATACCTTTATTTATTATAATTTTATTTTTTAAAATACATAAAAAAATAAAATTATTTTATAATATTCTATACAAAAAAGATTGATTAAGATTTTAACTTAATCAATCTTGCTTATTATTTTGATTAGAAATCACAAAAAGCCTGGGGCAATGACCTTTAACATTGCAGGAAGTGAGTTGAAACACTAAGAAATAGGCTGGTAATTGAGTGGATAAATACGTTTCTATAGCCTCATGCTCACGTTGTCCTTCTTCATGCCCAGGATAGGTCATAACAGTCATTATACCTTGAGGGCGAAGACGTTTTAGCGTCTCTTGAATGGCCATAAGGCTACTGTTTACCTGGGTTGTGCAGTTTTTACTCCCATGGGGTAAATAGCCCAAATTAAACATGCCTACATCTATGGCCTTTATATAATTGGAGAGGTTTATATGAGATGCTAGAATCAATTCTACCTTGTCCTCATAGTCTTTTATCCTGTCATAGCTAGCAGCAACAGCTTGTGCTTGAATATCAAACCCAAATACCTTCCCGATACTCGGACAACCTACTAAAAAAGCTAAATCCAAACCATTTCCCATAGTAGCATCCATGGCAACTAAGCTATTAGGGGCACGCCCTTTGATGGCTTCTTTAATTAGAAAATGGGCGTTATCTGTCATGGTCTTAGTCAGCATCCAAACCACCTACTTTTTTTAAATAAGCCAGTTCAGCTCCTGTAAGAGGGCGATATTGTCCACGAGGTAATTTTTCAAGTTGAATCTCGCCAATAGCAATACGGGTTAGTTTACTCACTTGATGCCCAATAGATTCACACATTTTTCGTACTTGGCGATTGCGCCCTTCATGAATGGTTATAGTCATTTCAGTACTCTCTTCAGTTCGACTTAAAATCTGTACTTTAGCAGGTGCAGTCACCTTCCCTTCTAACATGACACCGATTTGAAGTCGCTCAACATTTTTATCACTTATACGACCTTTTACGCAAACTTTATAGGTTTTATCTACTTCATGCTTTGGGTGGGTTAGGGCATAGGTTAACTCCCCATCATTAGTCATTAATAACAACCCTGATGTATTATAGTCCAGTCGTCCCACTGGAAAAATACGCGCATCTACTTCTCCCATTATGTCCATTACTGTAGGACGTCCCTTTTCATCTTGAACCGTTGTCACATAACCTACTGGCTTGTTTAATAAGTAGTAGACATGCTTTTCCTCACATTTCACTAGAGCTCCATCGAAACTGACCTGATCCCCTTCCTCTACTTGTGTTCCTAACTCCGTTATGACTTGTCCATTAACTGCAATACGCCCCTCTAAAATATAGGCTTCACACTTGCGGCGAGAAGCTACCCCACATTGGGCTAAATACTTCTGTAATCTCATTGCTTCCTCCTCTAGTTTCTCTTTCTTCTTACTGTTTTTTAAAAAATCCTTTTACATAGTCTAGCAAAGTGGCCTTGCGCACGGCTTCTTGAATGCTCAAATCTGCTTTGCCTAAAAGTACTCCATTACAACGAATCTCAATTTCTCCTACCTTTTGTCCCTTTTCGAGAGGTGCTACTAATTCCGTAGGAACCACTTTTTTTAAGGTTAGACTCTCTTTTTCCTCTTGGAGTAAAGGTATGATAAGGGTCTCTGTACATTCT
>JAEZKI010000277.1 GCA_023415525.1 Bacillota bacterium
CCATATGACCGTCCTTATGGTAGAAAAGGGCATTACTTGGGAGCAAGTTGAAGCAGAACTAGCAAAGAGAAAATAGTTTATTTAATAAAATCCTTGGGTAAGCCTAAGGATTTTTTTGATAGAAGCGATTTACTTTAGATAAAAACATTGATTTAGTGGGTTATAGAAAGTGAAGTGAAAGAGCATATGAAAAGAGTCAGCTTAAAAAAAGTCTTCTTGTAGGCATGAGTATTCTGCTAAGTATGACGTTAATAAATTTATCTCAGCACATCTGATAAAAGTGCTTTACAAGAGGAAATAGAAAAATCCATTTTTATAGGTAAAGTAGGCGATGATCCAATTCAGATGACTCTTGATTTTGACAAGGGGGAGGGGAGCTATTTTTATAACCGTATTGGTGAACCCATTTCTCTAACCATTAATCAATTAAGAAATTCGGAGGGAGCCTTTACACTCCATGAAAAGGAGGGCACCTTCTATCTTTATGCCTACAGCACGAATACCATCCACGGTTTTTGGAAGTCCGACAATGAAGCCAAAGAGGGTAGTTCATTGTTAGAAGTAAGCCTTCAAAGAGAGGGTGCTTCAGAAGAGAACATTCCTCAGATAAGTGCAAAGACAAAAGCCCTTCAAGGAATTTGGTATGGGGAAAATAATAAATTTCGAGAAGTCGCGAATATATGGATTTATCCTATCTCAGACACTCAAATTTACTATGAAGGAACTTCTGTTGTTTGGGGCCATAACGGTGTTATAAATGGTGTAGCTGAGCTAAAGGAGGAGGAACAAGCTCTATTTAATAAGCTGGTGCAGGGTTATTACCATAAATTTATTTATTACACAAATGAGGTTAATTATGAAGAGGTGTGGCTTAACGAGACTGAAAAGGCATGGGGTGGCCCTTCTTATGCAAGAGCAGAGGCGCCAGCTATGTGCTATTATGTGAAAGCAAACGATAAAATGTATGTGGCTATTCGTGGAGATCATGTAAATGACGATCATATACAGTATTTTACAAATGATGGAGCTTATAAAAGTCAACCGCCAAAGACTATGGCAGAGTGGGCATCTTGTTATGATGTGGAAATAGACTATCACTATGTTCCTTAAGGCTACTGATGAGCAGCCTTAAAAGGGCAATGTCATGTCATACCAAGTGGCTCCTCCATGTACAGAGTGAGAAACTCCTTGATTGACATAGCCAAATTTAGAATAGTAGGGAATAAGTTGTTTTTTACAGGTGAGGATGACCCCTTTACAGCCTTTGGCCTGAGCAGCAGCGATCATATGGTTCATTAACTGAGCAGCAATGCCTTGCCTTCTATAGTCAGGAATGACATCTAAGCCAAAGATGGCTTGGTAAGCCCCATTAGGTTTATGGTGGCTAGCTGATTCAAAAAGTACATCTGAAATAGTGGCGTCATCGGTACAACAGCCATTAATAAAACCAATAAGTTTTCCCTCGCATTCTGCTACAAAAAAGCAGTCAGGAAAGGTAGCAATACGTTCTTTAAGCGAAACAAGGGAAGCCGCTTCCAAAGGAGGAAAGCAGACAGATTCAATTTGAGTAACAGCCTCTAAATCATGAGGAGTAACGGTGCGAATAGATAGAATCATTAAACAAACTCCTTTCTGCTAAAAGATACTTTATTGTAGCATAATTTGTAGGATAATAAAATATTTTAAAGGCTAAGACATACTCATCATTGGTTTTTTGATTCTATCCGTAATTAGCAATATAGGTTTAGAGTATCTTTTTATTTTAGGTTTTAAATGGGGTGTAAAAGGAGCTAGCTATGCCACCGTACTTTCTCAACTAGGTGCTACCTTCTTGTGTGCCCTTTACATACGAAAGTCATTCTTTTCTCCGTGGAAAGAGTGGCTTTTATTTTTTAAAAAAAGACAAAAAAGTGATAGGAAAGCTTAAAAAAGGACGAATAAATAAGTAGAGAACTTACAGGTAGGCCTATAGGGAGTGAGAATAAGTGAAAGTGGGCAAGAAGAATGTGTCAATGATAGATCTTAATGCTATTTTAAATAGTAGAACGAGGAGACAGCGAAAAATCTAGAAAGATGACGCTATTTTTTGGTATTTGTTTATACATAACAATGTTGAAAGTATTATAAATATTAAGTAATATTCAATGTATTATGAATATTAAGTAATATGGAATGTATAAAGATCTTTTACCAAAAAGTTAGAGAGGTAAGAGAAAAGAGGATTTACACCTGATTCTGCTCTCAGTCCAGCTATATCTGAAGGGTCTTCAATAAAAATAATACATGAAAAGTTGTATGGAAAAGGCAAAAGGTTGTATAATCTAAAAAGTAAAGGAAGTGACTAGAATGAATAAACCTAAAGTATGTATTATTTTTACCGGTGGGACCATTTCTATGACGGTAGATGAAGAGATGGGAGCAGCAATCCCCACTTTATCAGGGGAACAAATTTTATCCATGGTCTTTAATATTGATAAATTAGCGGATATTGAGGTCGTTAATTTTAGTGAAATCCCAGGGCCTCATATGACCATTTCCAAGTTAATTGAGCTCAAAAATTTAATAAAAGAAAAATTAAATGAATCAGGCATTACAGGGGTTATTGTCACTCATGGGACAGATTCCTTAGAAGAAACAGCCTACTTCTTAGACTTGACCATTAATCATACCAAGCCTGTAGTGGTAGTCGGTGCCATGCGTAGTAGTTCAGAGCTAGGCTATGATGGTTCCAGTAATTTAGCAGCAGCAGTTTGTACAGCCATTTCAGAAAAGGCTAAAAACCTTGGAGTTTTAGTCGTTCTTAACAATGAGGTGAACTTGGCATCGGAAGTAACTAAAACCAGTACAGTAGCCCTTAATACCTTTCAGTCCCCTTATGGACCTCTAGGGGCAGTAGATGCCAATGACTTGATTTTGTATCGAGACATTGCCTATCGCCAGCACATTGATACCGATAAGGTGGAAACACGGGTAGACTTAATTAAAACGGTGTTGGATATGGATGGACGTTTTATACGTTATGCCGTAGATTCAGGAGCAGCTGGTCTTGTGATTGAGGCCATGGGACGAGGAAATTTGCCTGTTGCCATGTTAGAAGGAATTAAATATGCTTTAAGCAAGGATTGTATTGTAGTCATTGTATCACGTTGTCAGTCAGGACGTGTTTTTGAAAGCTATGGCTATGAAGGAGGAGGGAAAGAACTCTCTGATTTAGGGGTCATTATGGGTGGTGATATGCGAGGACCTAAAGCAAGACTTAAACTGATGTTGGCTCTTGGTAAAACCCGGGATAAAGAAGCAATAGAAGCCCTTTTTAGAGAAGAAGACTATAATTTATAAAGAGAAATAGGAGATAAAAATGGGAAAGACCTTAGTATTAGCAGAGAAACCTAGCGTAGGGAAAGACATTGCTCGCGTTTTAAAGTGCACCAAAGGTAGCAATGGTTATTTAGAGGGTGAGAAGTATATTGTCACTTGGGCTATGGGCCACTTGGTAGGCCTAGCAGATCCTGAAGCCTATGATGATAAATATAAGACATGGAGTATGGAGACGCTTCCTATGCTTCCTAAAGAAATGAAGTTAGTGATTTTAAAGGGAACAGGTAAACAATATGGCCTTGTCAAAGAGCTTTTAAGTCGTAAAGAAGTAACAGATATTGTGATTGCAACGGATGCAGGACGAGAAGGGGAGCTAGTAGCCCGTTGGATTCTAGAAAAAGCCCACTGTAAAAAGCCTATTAAAAGGCTTTGGATTTCCTCTGTCACTGATAAGGCCATCAAAGAAGGCTTTAATAAGCTAGAGCCAGGTAGCCGTTATGATAATTTATATAAGGCAGCAGTCTGCCGGGCAAAGGGAGACTGGTTAGTAGGTCTTAACGTGACACGTGCCTTAACCTGTCGTTATAATGCCCAGCTTTCAGCAGGAAGAGTCCAATCCGCAGCATTAGCTATGATTGTAGAAAGAGAAGAGGCCATTAAGCGCTTTGTGCCTACTGCTTATTATACTTTAACAGCCAAAGTAGCTGGTTTTGAACTGAGTCATGTAGGCTCCAAGCAAAAACGTATAGAAGATGAAAAAGAAATGGATCAAGTGCTTCAAAGTTGTAAAGGGAAAAAAGCCCAAGTGATCAATGTGAGTCAGACCGCTAAAAAGCAATATGCACCTGGTCTTTATGATTTGACAGAGCTCCAAAGAGATGCTAATAAGCTCTTTAGCTTTAGCCCTAAGGAGACCTTATCCATTATGCAACGTCTTTATGAAAATCACAAGATTCTTACCTATCCACGTACAGATTCTAGATACCTATCTGAAGATATTGTACCTACCCTTAAAGAACGCTTAAAGGCCATTGCCATTGGTCCTTATCGTGGTGTGGCCACTCAAGTTTTAAATAAAGGGTTTAAAGTAAGTAAAAGTTTTGTAGACAATAGCAAAGTTTCTGACCACCATGCTATTATTCCTACAGAAGAAACGGTTTTACTGGCTAAACTGAGTCAAGAAGAACGCAAGATTTATGATTTAGTAGTCAAACGTTTTCTCAGTGTTTTATTGCCACCTGTAGAATATACAGCCCTTCAAGTAGAAGTGAAAATAGGAGAAGAAAGCTTTAAGGCACAAGGGAAAAATATAATCAGTAAAGGCTGGAAAGTGGTCTATGACCAAGGGGAGGACTTTGAAGACAGAGAAGAAGGGGAAGAAAAGGAGCAAAAACTGCCTCTTTTAAATAAAGGAGACGAATTACAAGTCCTTTCCCTTCAAAAGAATAAGTGCTTCACCAAAGCACCCCTTCGTTTTACTGAGGCTACCTTATTATCCGCCATGGAAAAGCCTCATAATTACGTACAAGTGGATAAACAAGCAGCTAAAACCTTAGGGGAAACCGGTGGGATTGGAACAGTGGCGACTCGTGCAGATATTATTGAGAAGCTCTATGCCATGTTTTATATTGAAAAAATGGGTAAAGATATTGTGCCAACCTCCAAGGGCAAGCAACTGATTGATTTAGTCCCTGAGGAGCTTAAATCCCCTCTTTTAACAGCTCAATGGGAAATGGAACTTGAGAAAATTAGTAAGGGGAAAGCTAGTGATCAAAGTTTTATGCAAGGCATTACCCATTATAGTGCCAGCCTTGTTCAGCAGGTTAAAAATAGTACAGAAAAATATATCCATGACAACATGACTGGGAAACGTTGTCCCCAGTGTGGCAAGTTCCTTTTAGAAGTGAAAGGAAAGCATGGCATGATGTATGTGTGTCAGGATCGGGCTTGTGGCTATAAAGAAACCATCAGTCGTTTTACCAATACCCGTTGTCCTAACTGCCATAAGCGACTAGAACTTCGTGGAGAAGGCGAGGGACAAATCTATGTGTGCACCACCTGTACCTTTAGAGAAAAGGCCACCTCCTTTAATAAGAAATTTAAGGAAACAGCTAAAAAAGTAGATAAAAAGTCTGTACAAAATTATTTAAAAAAACAGCAAAAAGAAGAAGAAGGTAATTTTGCTTTTGCAGAGGCCTTTGCAAAACTTAAAAAAGATTAGAAAAATGAAAAAGCTCTAGACTAACAGGATGTTGTCAGTAGGAATATAATACTAACAGCATTCTGTTTTTTTGTGTGATAAGAATCTGGCCTTTGACTCAAACTAATAAAAAATCACACATTTAATGAGGGAATCTTATGATGATAGTAATTGGCGGAATTATTATTTTTTTGATTATAATTGGGGTTCTAGGTGGATGTGGGTATATAGCGTATTGGATGACACACGTACCTTCTGAGCCTATTACCCAAACACCTAGGGATTATAATTTAGACTATGAAGATATTTCATTTGAAGGATTAAAGGATAAAATAGGCTTATCAGGTTGGTGGATTCCTGCTCAAAGTAAAGGGAAAAAGATCCCGTCTAATCATACCCTCATTTTGTCTCATGGCTATCACAATGCCAGAAGTTTAGAAGGTATTAATCTTTTGGAGTTGGTATGCCTTTTGGCAAGAAGTCACTACAATATCTTGATGTATGACCTGCGTAATTGTGGCTATTCTCAAAAAGCTACTATTACGGGGGGATACCTAGAAAAATATGATTTATTAGCCGCTATTGATTATGTGAAAAAAGAAAAAGGAAGTGCCCATATAGGACTTATGGGGTGGTCTATGGGAGCAGCTATCTCTCTTTTAGCAGGAATTGCATCAAAGGATGTGGAGGTGATTATAGCAGACAGTCCTTTTTCAGATTTAGAGGAATGTCTTAATGTGGTCATGCCCACCTATACAAAACTGCCTCGTTTTCCTTTTACGGTCATTACCTTAAGGATGATTAGCCACCTTTTGAAAATTGATATGAGGGAATTAAGACCTATCGAGTCCATTAAGGATTTAAAAGATAAACCTCTTCTTTTAATTCATGCCAAACAAGATGAGATTATCCCTTCCCAGGAGACAGAAGCCATCTATGAGGCCATCCCCAATAAGAGTAAGGTTGAGTTGTGGATCCCTAATGTGAAGGGACACATTCTTTGTCACAAATTACAAAAAAAAGAATACCATCGGCGTGTTTTACGCTTTCTCAAGAGGTATTTTAAATAGGAGAAACATTGAATTTCATAGGGGTGCGTGCTACAATAATAAGGATTTTTAAATGTGACTAAAGAAAAAGAGGGAATGAAAATGCATATTGTACTTCATGAGCCAGAAATACCACAAAACACAGGAAACATTGCTAGGACCTGTGCAGCCACTGGGGCAAAACTTCATTTAATTGAACCTTTAGGCTTCTCTTTAGATGAAAAGCAGATAAAACGTGCAGGATTAGATTATTGGCATTTGGTGGAGATTTTTACTTATAAAAATTATGAAGAGTTTTTAGAAAAAAACAATTATCCTAAAATATATATGGCTACCACAAAGTCAAAACAAACCTATGTAGATGTCCATTACGAAGAAGATGCTTACATTATGTTTGGGAAAGAAACAGCAGGAATTCCAGAAGAGATTTTATTAGAAAATAAGGAGACATGTATTCGCATTCCTATGCGTCAAGAAGCACGTTCCTTAAACCTCTCTAACTCCGTTAATATTGTACTTTATGAAGCCCTTCGCCAAAATCATTTTTTAGGTTTAAAGGAACAAGGGGAGCTCCATCATTATCATTGGTAAAAAATACTATTGATTAAAGTGTATAAAAAGTAAAAAAAGCCTTCATACTATGAAATGTGAATTTTTAAATAACTAATGCATTTCATAGTATGAAGGAGGAAATCATGAAAGCACTTAAAAGATGTGTATTTCTTGCAAGTTTTTTGTTTTTGACAGTGATACAGGTCTATGCTCATGAAGGAAGTAGTCAAAAAATCTTCCCAGACTCTATGGGTATGATTGGAGAGATTAAAGGGAAGGCTATTAATATAAGGAGTTATCCTAACCTGTATGCGAAGGTAGTCACCCAGCTAAACAATAGCACGGTCTATATACTGGGACAAAATAGTGATTGGTACAAGATTAACCTACAAGGTAAAGAAGGTTGGGTCTATAAAAAGTATGTTCAAGTAGCTAGGAGCCAGAATATCCCCTATAGCAAGGTGCTAGGAGATGAAGTGGTGGACTACTGTAAGCAGTTTATTGGGACACCTTATGTTTGGGGTGGAAGTGACCTTAGGCGAGGTGTGGACTGTTCAGGTCTGACTCAGGAAATTTATAAGACCTTTGATATTGATATTAGTCGTGTTTCTTATATGCAGGCTCTGGATGGCCGTCGTATTACTAAGTCAGAGCTCATGCCAGGAGACTTAGTCTTTTTTGATACCTCGGGTAACAATAGAGGTAATATTTCCCATGTAGGTATTTATGTAGGAAATGATAAATTTGTTCATGCAGATGGTACAAAAGGCGTCATGATTAGCAGTTTAAACAGCACCTATTATAAGAAAAACTACGTAGCTAGTACACGGGTTCTTCTTTCATAGCATAGCGTTTATCCTCGGCAGATTTCTTTGCCGAGGATTTACATATTTTCAAAATCGTTGATTTATGCCATAATAAGGATAATGTAAATGAAGGGATAAGAGGTAAAAAATGAACGCAAAAAGTTTATACAAATTAGAATTTCCAAAGGTTAGAACTCTTGTTACTCATTTTGCACTGACAGAGGGGGGAAGAGAAGCTTGTGAGAAAATGGAACCTGCGAGTGATTTTGAGAGGGTAGATGTCTTACAAAAAGAAACAGCAGATGCTTTAAATATGAGTGTCAAAAAGGGGCGTCTACCTTTAGGGAACATCAAACAAGTTGCACCTATTATTAAACGCGTAGAGATAGGAGCTATTTTAAGCAGCTCAGAAATCTTAAATATAGGTTCTGTACTAAGAGCTTCTCACACCATTAAAAATTACCAAAGAGATGGTGGCCAAAAGGAAGTGGCCTATCCAGCTATTGATAGCTACTTTGAAGCTATTACCACCCACAGCCAAGTGGAAAAGGAGATTGCCCGCTGTATTTTGGGGCCTGATCAATTTAGTGATGATGCCACACCAGAGCTTTATCACATTCGTCGTCAGATGAAGCAAACGCAAAATAAAATTAAAGAGGCTTTGCAAGGCATTATTTATGCTAGCCGTTATCAAGATATGTTACAGGAACCCGTTATTACCACCCGTAGGGAACGTTACTGTGTGCCTATTAAGGTAGAGTATAAGACTCAATTTAAAGGTATTGTCCATGATCAATCTTCTACAGGAGCGACGGTTTTTATGGAGCCTATGGCCGTTGTAGAACTTAATAATGAGCTTAAAAGCTTAGAAATAAAAGAACAAGAAGAGATTGAAAAAGTACTTATTGACTTAACGGCTCAAATAGAGGGTATTTCAACGTATATCGTAACCAACTACAACTATTTAGTAAAGTTGGATACCATTTTTGCTCGTGCTGAATTTTCTTTAAAATACAATTGTAGACAGCCTAGACTCAATACAGAAGGACGTGTTAAGCTAAAGAAGGCGAGACACCCTCTTTTAGCTGTGGACCAAGTGGTTCCTATTGATGTGGAAGTAGGCGATACCTTTTCTACACTACTTATTACAGGCCCCAATACAGGAGGAAAGACGGTAACCCTTAAAACAGTGGGTTTATTTGCAGTGATGACAGCATGTGGCCTTCAGATTCCAGCAGGTGAAGGAAGTGAGATGGCCATTTTTGATGAAGTGTATGCAGACTTAGGGGATGAACAAAGTATTGAGCAAAGCCTAAGTACTTTTTCATCTCATATGACCAACATCGTAAGTGTTTTACAAGGTGTTACTCCTCGTTCTTTGGTTCTTTTAGATGAGGTAGGTTCTGGGACAGACCCTATTGAGGGGGCGGCCCTTGCTATGTCAATCTTAGAAAATCTGAGAAAGGGGAAGATTTGCACGGTAGCAACCACGCACTATAGTGAGTTAAAGCTTTATGCACTTTCTACAGAAGGCGTAGAAAATGCCAGTTGTGAGTTTGATGTAGAATCCTTACGCCCCACTTACCGTTTATTAATTGGTATTCCAGGAAAGAGTAATGCCTTTGCTATTTCCAAGAGGTTAGGTCTTCCAGACTATATCATTGACCGAGCCAAGGAGTATTTACAAAAAGAAAATGTCAATATGGAAAGTATTTTAGTGGACTTGGAGCAAAGTAAGAAATTAGCTGAACTGGAAAGTCAGCGAGCTAAGGAATATCGCTTGGAGGCAGAACGCTTAAAAGAGGAAATAGCAGGTGAGCGTAAGAAAATTGAAAAAGCTAGAAAGAAGATTTTGGAAAAAGCAGAACTTAAAGCCAGGGAGATCCTTAAATCTGCTGAAATGGAAACAGATAAGGTGCTTAAGGA
>JAEZKI010000382.1 GCA_023415525.1 Bacillota bacterium
CAAAGTAGGACAGACACGCTTTATTTTGTAAAGAACAGAAAGACTTTAACAGTGAGTTAAAAAATAAAACCAAGTATTCTTATAAAATTATTTATAATATTTTGAAAAACATATTGACATACTAAACTTATAGGAATACAATGAATTCAATAAATCGAAAAACTTATCCAGAGAGGTGGAGGGACTGGCCCGACGAAACCCAGCAACCAACAGAGACTGTAAGGTGCTAATTCCAGCAGGAAATCCTGAGAGATAAGGCTGACTTGTAAATAAGGCCCTCTTCTCAAGAAGAGGGATTTTTATTTCTAGAAAGAGAATGGATAGGGAGGATTTATAAATAACTAATTAGGAGGAATTTAGAATGGCAAATTACAAGTTTAACACATTACAGGTTCACGGAGGGCAAGAAGTAGATCCTACTACTAAATCAAGGGCAGTACCTATTTATCAAACAACTTCTTATGTATTTGAGGATGCTCAAGAAGGAGCAGATTTATTTGCTCTTAAAAAATCAGGTAATATATATACGCGCATTATGAATCCTACTACAGATGTTTTTGAGAAACGTATGGCTCTTTTAGAAGGAGGAAAGGCAGCTCTTGCAGTAGCATCTGGTTCAGCAGCTATTACTTATGCCATTATCAATATTGCAGGTGCAGGTGATGAAATCGTAGCAGCCAATACATTATATGGAGGAACGCGTAACCTTTTAGCCCATACCTTAACAAAATATGGTATTAAGACAAACTTTGTTAATCCAGACGATTTTGAGGAAATAGAGAGTAAGATTAATGAAAAGACAAAGGCCATCTATATTGAGACCATTGGAAATCCAGGAACAAATGTGGTAGATATTGAAACCGTTGCCCAATTAGCTCATAAGCATAGCATCCCACTTATTGTAGATAATACTTTTGGTACGCCTTATCTTGTAAGACCTATTGAATATGGGGCAGATATAGTTGTTCATTCAGCTACTAAATTTATCGGTGGGCATGGCACAAGTATTGGAGGCGTCATTATAGATGCAGGTAACTTTGATTGGGCTGCTAGTGGTAGATTCCCAGATTTTACAACACCTGATCCAAGCTATCATGGTTTGATTCCAGCAGAAGCCTTTGGTGAGCTAGCCTTTATTTTAAGAGCAAGAGTTATTCTCCTACGTGACACAGGTGCCACACTTAGTCCTTTTAATGCCTTCCTATTTATTCAGGGACTTGAAACTTTATCTTTACGAGTAGAAAGGCATGTTGCAAATGCCAAGAAAGTAGCGGAGTACCTAATCAATCATCCAAAAGTAGCTTGGGTACATTATCCATCTCTCGAGGGAGATAAATACTATGATTTAGCACAAAAATATTTACCAAAGGGAGCTGGTTCTATCTTTACCTTTGGATTAAAGGATGGAGAAGCAGCAGCAAGAAAGTTTACTGAAAAGCTAGAACTTTTTTCACTACTTGCTAATGTGGCAGATGCTAAGTCTTTGGCGATCCATCCAGCTAGTACGACCCATTCACAACTTACAGATGAAGAGTTAATAGAAGCAGGTGCAACTAAAGAACTTGTTCGTCTTTCTATTGGTATAGAAGATATAGAAGATATTCTAGCAGATATAGAACAAGCCTTAGCCCAAATATAGAGGGAGCTAACTTGTAGATAATAGAATAGATTGAATAAAAAAATACCTACAAAAGTCTAGTAAAGATTTTTGTAGGTATTTTTTATTGATGTATGAGAATCTTGTAAAATCTAATACTAAGGAATAGGGAAGTAGTAACAATAAGATAAGAGGTAAGGTTAGATAAGAAAAGAGGTATAAAGAGTGAAAAAGATGATAGGCGTATTTCTCATAATAGTTTTAGCCTTTAGTATGATAGGGTGCAGTAAGAATGATAAAAATATGCATCAAATAGAGATTGGAAATACTTTTAGTAAAGCTGTTAAAATAGAGGTCATTAGCTTCGGGAGTGATTTAGAAGAAAAGGATGAAACTGCTTCAGTTATAGAGTTGGACTTGAAGGTTACTAATATAGGTGAACTTCCCATTGATACGCTAAAAGATTTACAAATAGAGGTAAATCAAGGAGATACACCTCTAGTTCCTATAAAAAATACACTTTTAGAAAATAGTACAATTGAACCACAGCATATTATTGAAAGTGAATTAGTTATTGAAATAAGACCTGGGGAAGAAGAAGAGATCCAAATTAAATATAAGCTTGATGGAAGGACGAAAGGTTTTACTATAAGTATTAAACATCCTGTAAGAATTAAATAAGTAACAGAAAGAAATAAAAAAAAATAAAAAACGACATTTAATTTAAAAAATATAGCATTTAATGTAGATAAAATTTAAATTTTAAAAGTAATTGAAAAAATTACACAACAGTAATACAATTAGGATATCCTAAAGAAATTGGGGAGCAAAGATGGATAAACATGTAAACAAAAGTATAAGGATAGTTATTATTATCATAATGATGCTATGTGGGGGAGTAGCTTATGCTGGAGGAGAGAAAGAAGCAAAGAAAATTCTTATTTTAGAATCTTCTAGAGAGAAGTATTTAGGGTCTGCAGAGATTATTCGTGGATTGAAACAAGTATTCATCATGGATGAACGTATACAGGTTGCTGTATTTAATGAAGAAATTGGAGGGGTAGGAGAAGAGGATATAGATAATTCTCTTGAGAGAAGTTTTCAACAATATTTGGAGTTAAAGTATAAAAAGAAGAAGTTTGACTTGGTCATTACATTGGATAGGGCGGCCTTAGCCTTTATGGAGAATTACGGTAAAGAGGTTCTAGGAGATATCCCTATACTATCAGTTATTAAATGCAGTAATGAAGCACTCAAGTTGAGTGAAGAAGATATTGGCATGTTTCAGATAGATAATATAGAACAAAATATTAAGTTGATTAAACATAATCATTCAACTATTAAGGAAGTCTATATAATCTATAAACAAAGCATGGAGAATAAAGAATTTTGGAGTACGATTGAGAGGTACAATAAACAATATAATCTTAAAATAGTGCCGATCTTACTACAGGATTTAGAGAACTATCATTTTAAAGGTAGTCAGGATTCAGCTATGTTTTTACTAGCACTTAACCAAAAAAGTAATGGCAAGGATTTGAGTGATTCACAATACATAAAGTATATTAAAAGTCTTTATAAGGGCCCTATTTATGTACAAGATAAGAACTATTTAGATGAAGGTGTTGTTGGAGGGGTAGTTTTTGCACCTTATGAAGATGGTATAAGACTAGCCGCACAAGTTAGTAAAATGATTAATAATAATATGCTAGAGGATAGAAAGTTTAAGCAACAAGAGCGGATGATTATAGATTTTTCTGTGGCAAAAAAGCATGATATAGACCTTCTAAATTTACCTCAAAGCATAGAGCTTGTTAATCGAATGGATAAGTATTATAGGCTAGATAAACAGATAGTAGATTATTTGATAGTTGGAGGTATTATACTTCTACTTATTATTGTATGCATTCTCAGTATTAGTTTAATGAGAATGAGACGAATGGAGAAACGGCTTAGTGCTTCAAAGGATGAGTATAAAACCTTATTAGAAAAAATGCCTGTAGGAGTTATTGTTTTAGAGGATAAGCAAATTAAATTTATCAATAAGGAAGGTTTAGCAGTTTTAGGTGCAAAACGCCATCAAGTGGTAGGATATATGGAGTTCCTAGGGATGCTTGTAGATAAGATGGATTTTGAAGAAATGCCTAATGATTTTTATCTTATCAAGAATAAGATAAAAACGTTAGATAATGAAATCAAAGAGGTGGAAATTTGCTGGTTTAATACTTCTAAAGAAGAAAAACAGAAAGCAGTTACCATTCTGTTGGATGACATTTCATATAAGCAGCTCTTATATGAAAGTGAGGAAAAAGACAGAATTAAGACACAAGTTTTTACAGACTTATCCCATGAGTTAAAAACACCTATTAATATTCTTTTAAGTAGTATTCAATTGTTAGATACATGTAAGGAAGAAGAGGTATCAAAGCGCATAGTTAATAAGTCTATAAAAGTAATGCGCCAAAATGCATATAGGCTGCTAAGGCTTGTTAATAATATTATTGATACGACAAGGCTAGAAACAGGTTATATGAAATTAAATAAGCAGAATTGTAATATTATAGAGCTTATAGAGGAAGTAACTCTTTCAACAATAGAGTATGCCAAGGGGCAACAAATAGAAGTCGTATTTGATACAGAAGAGGAAGAGGTATATATGGCGGTAGATATTGAAAAGTTTGAACGTATTATGCTCAATCTCTTATCTAATGCCATTAAGTACAACAGAAAGGGAGGACAAATTCTTGTAGCTGTTAGGCTTAAAGAGGAGGCTCTATCTATTATGATAGAGGATACAGGAATAGGGATTCCTAAAGAAAGGTTACCTTATATATATAATCGCTTTATGCGTATAAATAAGGAGCAAAATACTCAAGTAGAGGGAAGCGGCTTGGGATTAAGTCTTGTTAAGTCACTAATAGAGCAGCATGGAGGGACTATTCAAGCCAATAGTACACTAGGGGTGGGTACAATTTTTACTATTGAAATTCCTATTGAGATAGTAGAAGGGGATTGCATAGGCTTCCAGAAATTTTCTCAAAATAATATTTTTGCTACAACCGTAGAGTTATCAGACCTTTATGTGGAATAGGTTTATTAGGTAAAACATCCAATAAAAAGACAGGTTCCATAAGTTTCTCTCCAAGCACTGCGCCATTGGCTACACTTGGAGAAATAAACTTATGGAACCTGTTGTTATTTAATCCCAGAATCTTCATAAATATGTTCTTCTAAAATAACGCCATTACTCATAGATACAATACGGTCAGCCACTTTTTTAGCAAAGTCCATATCGTGAGTAATAATAAGCATAGCCATACCTTTACTACTTAGGCTTCTAATAATTTGGGCTACATCATCTGTAAGAGAAGGGTCTAAGGCAGAGGTGGGCTCGTCAAAGCACATGAGTTTAGGCTCCATAGCAAGAGCCCTGCCAATGGCAACTCTTTGTTTTTGTCCTCCAGATAGTTCAAAGGGATAATTATTGGCTTTATCCGTTAAGCCTAAGAAACCTAAAATTTCTAGAGCAGCTTGGGTAGCTTCTTCTTTATTTTTACCTAAAACACGTGTAGGAGCTTCTATAATATTTTCAAGCACTGTCCGATGAGGAAAGAGGTTAAAGCCTTGAAAAACTAAACCAATATCTTTCCTAATAGCAGAGAGCTCCTTTTTAGAGGCGTAGTGACCATCTTTACAAAGTTCCTTGTTATTGATTAGGATGGTACCACTCTCGCAACGCTCTAGGCAATTAATGCTACGAAGCAATGTGGTTTTTCCTCCACCAGAAGGTCCGACAATAACGAGGATTTCACCTTCTACTATATCTAAGTTGACTCCCTTTAGAACTTCTACTTTCCCAAAGCTTTTATAGAGATTTCTGATTTTTAACATACACTGGTCTCCTTATTGATAGTAGTTATAGTTTTTCTCCACACGGTTCATGATAGTCGTTAGAATACAGACGATCATGAGATAAACGATACCGATGATAATAAGAGGAACTAAGGAAGCATCGCGATTACAAGCCCCTTTCCCAAGCTTCATAAGGTCATTAAACCCTACGATGTTAACAAGAGCAGTATCTTTTACTAAAGTAATAATTTCATTACCTACAGGAGGCAGTACTCTTTTAAAAGCCTGAGGTAAAATAATTCGAAAGAAGATGTCTCTATTAGAAAGGCCTAGAACCTCTGCACCTTCATACTGACCTTTATCAATGGAACTAATACCTGCCCTAAAAATTTCTGCAAAGTAAGCAGCATAGTTAAGGACAAAAGCAAGAAGAACAGCGGGCATCCTTGGAATGGGGATTTTAATAGCCCCAAAACCAAAGTAGAAAAAGATAATTTGAAGTAAAAGAGGAGTACCTCTCATAATGAGTATGTAGCTATTCATTAGTGCACTTAAAGGCTTAAATTTGGAGAGTCTACAAAGGGCTACTAAGATACCTAGTGGTAGAGAAAGAAGTAGTGTGCCTCCAAAAACCTGTAAAGTAATAACGAGAGCTTGCAAAACTTGTGGGATAAAAGCAATAAGATAGTTAATGAAACTAGTAAGTACTTCCAAGGTTACTCCTCCTTATAATAAGTTACTGTGTGATATCACTTGCAAACCATTTTTCAGAGATTTTAGCAAGTGTACCATCTGCTTTTAATTCATCATAGGCTTTGTTAAAGGCATCTACCATTTTTTGATCACCCTTACGCATACCTACGCCATATTCTTCATCGCCAAAATCTTCATCCAATACCTTGTATTTATCAGCACCCTTTAAAGAAAGGTAATAACGAAGAAGAATTTCATCAGCTACAACAGCATCGATACGTCCAGCCTCAAGATCCATAAGAGCTTGATTGTTATCTTCATAGGTATAGGCTTCTCCACTTTCAAAACTTGCATAAACAGCAGCATCTGCTTCCATAGCATCAATAGCACTGGATTCATTTTGTGCCCCTACTTTTTTACCTGCTAAATCAGCTTTAGTAGCAATAGGAGAGTCTGCTAGAGTTACAATAGCTTGAGTGTTCTTAAGATAAGGTTTTGAAAAACTTACTTTTTCTCTTCTCTCTGGAGTAATGGTGTAACCATTCCAGATAAAGTCAATGTTACCAGCTCCTAGCTCAGTTTCTTTCATAGACCAGTCAATAGGTTGGAAAGTGATTTCTTTACCAAGTTTTTCTCCAACAGCTTTGGCTACCTCAACATCAAAGCCTGTAAGTTCTCCATTGGTATCCCTAAAGCCCATAGGAGCAAAGGTGTCATCTAGACCAACGATTAAGGTACTTTTATCTAATGTACTTGCCTCACTTGGAGCCTCAGCTGGAGTTTCAACAGGAGTTTCAGTAGCAGGAGCCTCAGTAGTAGGAGCTTCTGTAGGAGCATTAGTAGGTGTTTTGCTACCACAGCCCACCATACTGAGTGCAAAAAATCCACTTAAACAGAGAGTAGTAAAGCATTTTAAAAACTGAAATTTTTTCATAATAAAGTCTCCTTTAATATATTATTTTACATAAATATAAATTTTACATTATTAGTTTAGTATGATAAAGCGATAAAGTCAATAACCTTTTTGAAACTCGCTATAAAAATACAAACAATCCATTTTAATTCTTATTTAAATAGGGTATGCTATAATAAATAATGATTAAAAGCTGATGAGACCTGGATAAGATAGAAAGAGGATAAAAATGAACGAAAAATACAATGCCCTTATTCCTGCAGATGCAGTGACCATTATAAATACCATAGAAGCTGCGGGCTTTGAGGCCTATATTGTAGGTGGTTGCGTAAGAGACTTGCTTATGCAGAGAGAACCTAATGATTGGGACATTACTACTTCTGCCAGACCTGAGCAGATTAAGGAAATTTTCAGTCGCACCTATGACACAGGGATTAAACATGGGACAGTGACAGTTATTTTAAATAAAGAACATTACGAGGTGACCACTTATCGTATAGAAGGGGAATATAAGGACTTTAGAAGGCCGGAGCATGTTAACTTTGTAGAAGATATTCATTTGGATTTATCGCGTAGAGATTTCACTATGAATGCCATTGCCTATCATCCAGAGAGAGGCTTTGTAGACCCCTATGAAGGGATTAAGGACATTAAGGAAGGGTGTATTCGCTCTGTAAGAAATGCAACGGAACGTTTTGAAGAGGATGCTCTTCGTATTTTAAGAGGGGTACGATTTGCTGCCCAGTTAGGTTTTAAGATAGAGGAGCAGACAATAGAGGGAATTAAGGCTTGTAAGGAGCTTTTGGTTCACATAAGCAAGGAAAGAATTCGAGATGAATTTCTAAAAATTTGTTTGTCACCGCGTCCTAAATTTATTACAGAACTCTATGGATTGGATTTATTACGTTTTATTTGCCCAGACTTTATTAAAGCCTATGGAATGGAGCAAAGACATCCACATCATATTTATAACGTAGCGGAGCATACTCTTGTGGCCATGGAAAACATAGCACCAGAGGTGGTATTGAGACTAACCATGTTTTTACATGATATCGGGAAGGTATATACCCATACTGTAGATAAAAAGGGGATAGACCACTTCTATGGTCATGATGAAAAGTCCGTTGAGATTGCAAAGAGAGTCTTAAAGGAGTTACGTTTAGATAATGATACCATTAGGGATGTAGCATTGCTTATTCAATATCATGATTATCACCTTCAAGGAAAGATTACTAAGTTTAGAATCAAAGAAGTCATGAATGTTATGGGTCCTCAGTTGTTTGATAAGCTAATGGAAGTTCAACGGGCAGATGTTAGTGCTCAAAATCCTGATAAATTGGATAGGAAGCTAGAGGTTATCGAAGAGCAAAGAAGACTAAAGGCAGAAATTCTTGAAAAGGGCGAATGCTATAATAAGAAGATGCTAGCTATAACAGGGCAAGATTTGATAGAAGCAGGCATCGCAAAAGGAGCGCTCCTAGGACAACTATTAGATCAAGTACTTCTAAAGGTCATGAAGAAGCCAGAAATGAATAACAAGGAAGAGCTTCTGCAATATAGTGTAAGGTGCTATAAGGCATTGAGTCATACAGACAATAACACTAAGCAATAGAAGAATGCTATGTGATAGAAGAGTGCTAAGTAATTG
>JAEZKI010000436.1 GCA_023415525.1 Bacillota bacterium
CCATATTGATAGGTCTTAATTTCTTCTGCATAAGTCGGACTTACAGTTGTTATTTTATCAGAATAAATAAGCCCTGCCTTCATATAGCTCACAGCCCCATGATACTCCAATCGCTCTGCTGACATATAGTCACTAGAGAGCTCTAGTACATCTAAGGCTTCCTTACCAAATAACCCTTGGTACTTCATATTATGTATGGTATAAACTGTTTTAATATTAGCATATAGAGGATCTAAGCGGTACTTATCCTTTAAAAGTAAACACAAAGGGCCCGTTTGCCAATCATTACAATGAATAATGTCGGGTACAAAATCAATATGTCGTATAAGTTCTAAAACTGCTTTGCAGAAAAAAGCAAAACGCTCATAATCATCTTTATAGCCATAGAACTCTGGCCTTGAAAAATACGTATCACTTTTTAATAAATAAGTAGGCACGGTAGTGCTATCATCTTCATAAATACCTACTCCTTGTATTCTCCAACCTAAATAAACATCATAACTCGTTAAAAAATGAGACTCATGCTCAAAAAATTTACCTTGGATAGAGTGATAATAAGGCAAAGCCACTCTAGCATCTATTCCTTGCTCTCTTAATTTTTTAGGTAATGCGCCAATAACATCTGCTAATCCACCTGTTTTAGCATAGGGCGCTACTTCACTTGATACAAATAAGCACTTTAGCGGTGTATTGTTCACAATTATTCCTCCTGTACTCATGCAATAGGGCATTTCTATATTCTATAATACACTTATCCTTTATTATTTGTACAGCTTAATTTAAAAATTAGTAATTATGACTTGATTTGCCTATTATAGGCCTTTAAAACTACTTATTATTTTGGTAATTTTAACTGTTGACCTATCTTAATAAGGTTTGTATCACTTAAATGATTAAGTGCAATGACCTCTTTTACACGACTACTATTTCCATATTTATTAAAAACAATATTAGCCAATGTATCTCCTTCTTTTATAATATAAACCTCATAGTCTTCTTTAGCTCCTTCTTCAGTTACTTCTTCAGTTGCTTTTTCAGTTACTTCTTCAGACACCTTAGTTTCCTCTGGGATCACTTGTTCTGGTTCTTTTACTATCCCCTCACCTACTTCTTGAGTCCCTTGAATAGGTGACTTCTTTACTTCCTCAAGAGCATGATTCTCAGCTACATCTCCCTCTTGCATAGGTATAAGACCTTCCATATTGACCTCTACTCCATCAGCCTGTTTTTCTACTGGATTAATGGTAAATTCAACAGCTTCTGTGTTCCCTATCTCCTTACTTCCTTTCTGTTCCCCATTCACTTTAATTTGCTCCACATCTGCATTAAAGGTAGGGGTTATACTTTTTGAATCATTCATTTTAACAATAACTGCCGTTACAGCAATTAGCAAGAGGCTTGTTGCCACTACTGTAATATTTAAATTTTTACGTTGGAGGTATTCCTTCTTACGGGCCTTCCCTATTTCTCTAAACTGCTTGACGACTGTATCTTCTGTTTCAATGGCCTCTTTAGGTTTAAAAGGATGCTCTAACATATACTGTTGCATCTCTTCGTTCCTCTGGTAATACATATAATAACCACTTTGTTCTAGGAGTTCACCCTCTTCTTGAGCAAAGAAGGTTTCTATTTTATTAATAGGGTCAAGGAGCATAAATACTTTTCCTACCTCGCCAAAAACACTTCGATGTTCTCTTAGCTCTTTCATGGTAAGCATGGTCCCATATCCTGGCTGCATATGCATCCAACCAATCATTTCCTGATTTCCAAAATAAGCTATCCTTTCTTCCTCTGCTCTCTCTAGAGCTTCTCGGCCTAGCCATTCTCTTTCTTCCCCTTGTCTTCCTTCTATGAGTGGGATAATACCTGTTATAATCACTTCTTTACTTTCTTCTAAAACCCTTCCTACAAAAACAGCTGCACTTTCTTTACTTAAATCCATCTGGGCGTACTGATAAAGATAGGTATATACATAATCTTCTATATAGATATGATAATCACATAGGACATTCCCAATAGCTCTTACGTTGTCTAAGTTGATCTCTCGCTTAGCTTCTTTTATCGGCTCTTCCTTAGATAGTAATTCAAATGCTAGAATATCCCCACCTACTTCATTATCCACCAAGCCCATCAGTTCCTTTTTTTCCTCCTGATTAAGCCCTGTATTTTCCTTCCCCACCAAAGCTACTTTATCCCTATCTTCTCTTTTATTCTTATTTGGTCTGTAGTATACTTTTCCCATTTTTATCACCTTCCATTTTTATCCAATTTTACAAGTATACTACTACAACTTTAGGATATAATTTAATCTTTATTGTCGAGGTGTCCATTTTTTTTATCTTTCTTTTTTGGAATTTCTCCCTATTATTTTTTCTATCCCTTCAGATTTTGTCAGAGACTTACGCTTTTACTTATCAGCTTTTGTTACTAAATGCAGCATTCTTTCTCTAAAATACTATTTGTAAATAAATTCCATAACCAAAAGTAAATAAATATCCTAAAAACTGGCAAACTATAGAGAGATACTGAAAGTGGTGATAAAAATATGTATACTGAAGTGAGTACAAAGGCCTCTCCCCTCTATATTAATATCGAAAGCGAAAACTATCTCTCTCTTTTTTGCAATCAACTCGAACCTTACTTAGAAGCATTACTTCCTTTTCATAATCACGAGTTAGTTATTGTTTGCATTGGTACAGACCGTGCCACAGGTGATAGTTTAGGTCCTCTAGTGGGGTATAAACTCCCTCCCCTCAACTA
>JAEZKI010000449.1 GCA_023415525.1 Bacillota bacterium
CTCTCAAAAGCTACACAATATCCCTCTTCCTTTTGTCCTATGGAAAGAGGCGTGCGTCCATAACGATCTCTTGCTGCATAAAGTCCTTCCTTTGTCATAACAATAAGTGTCATAGAACCCTGTATAACCTCTTGTACATACTCTATTCCCTCTATAAGAGAATCTTTCTGATTAATAAGAGCTGCTACCAATTCTGTGGCATTAATATTGCCGCCACTCATTTCTAAGAAGTGGGTGGTTCCATTCTCAAATGTCCCCTTAACAAGTTCTTCTGTATTATTAATTTTACCTACTGTGGTAATAGCAAAACTCCCCAAATGAGACTTTACAAGTAAAGGCTGTGGCTCTGTATCTGAGATACATCCAATACCTAAATTCCCGTGTAATTCTTCTACATCTCTTTCAAATTTGGTACGAAAAGGTGAGTTTTGAATGTTATGAATCGAACGTTGAAAACCTTCTTTTCCATAAACAGCCATCCCCCCTCGTCTCGTTCCTAAGTGTGAATGGTAATCTGTTCCAAAAAACAAATCCAGTACACAATCCTTTTTTAATGCTGCACCAAATATTCCACCCATGTTCTTATCTCCTAACAACTCTACTATTTCTAATATCAACTCTTTAAATAATAACACTTTATAATTGTAAAGTAAATTCTATAATCAAATGTTTTTTGTTATTTTCGATTTATTGTTCGACTATTTCTCCTATAGAATTTATTTTTTTGTTATTATAGTGGCAAATAAAGTAATAGTAGTTGATGGTTGCTCGGAGGGTTTCATCTAATAATAAAGTTAAATAAATATGCTCTATTTACTTTGACTTCCAATCTTCTAATATCATTTCCCATAGTCCCCATAGATAAAGCTGCTTCTCCCCAACGACAATATGGATAGCTGGTAACCGTTCTATTGGCACAATTTTTCCTAATTTAGAAACAAGTATTTTTTTATCTAGGATTTCAACTTTTTCCCCTGACAACGCAATATGTGGTACATCTAATATGCAAGCTAAAGCACTTATAGCTTGTGTCAGCATGTCATATACTTCATCCTTCTCATTACAGATATACTCTAGTTCACCTGCATAACCATGTGCACCTCTTAGTACTCCTCCATTTATGAGTATTCCTGTGCCTATACAGCCCTCCTTATTAATAAAAATATGAGCTAAATCTGCCCACTTCCTCCTCTCTGCATAGACAATGGTATTCATATCATTTTCTAAAAAGACAGCTACTCCTAACTCTTTTTCTAAAGCTCCCTTTAAGTTTTTTCCCTCAAGTTCTGGAAACTTGGGAAGGTGTTTAATCGTTCCTCTCCAAACCACACCAGGAATGCCTATAGCAATGGCTGTGAGCTGGTTATATTTCTCCTTAATCTCCTCAAATAGAGTAACAAGTTCATGAACTGTATCTGTCTTTTCTATAGGCTTAACTACTACTTCTTGCAAATGTCCTATCCCATTGTAAATAGAAATAGATAAAATAGATTGTTCCAGATACCCACAGGCTGCATATTGAAACTCCGGGTTTAATGTAAATGCTGCTGCTGGTCTTCCTCCCTTTGAACTTCCCTCATCAAGTACCAAAGCTTCTCCTGAACCAACTAGGTCATTTAAAGCACTTGAAACTGTTGGAAAACTAAGACCAGAAACTTGAGATAGTTCTGTCTTTCCAATAGGTGCACAATCTCTCAGCAAATTTCTAATAATGCGCTTATTTTTCATGCGTACATCCTCAAAATGGGCTATACTTTCTTGCTTCATCTTTGTTCCCCCTTCACAATTCTTTTTTAAAGATACTTTTAAAAGTATCTTTAAAATACCACTTATAGGGATACGAGTCAATATATTATTTAAATTTTTAAAATTATTTTATATTTATATATATTCTTCATTTATTATATTGAGGTGATTTCATATTTTCTCTTTTCCTAGTTATCTCAAGAAAGTAACACCACTTTCAAAAAAAGCCTTTACAGAGGGATTATTTTCCCTCTGCAAAGGCTTTTTTGGTCTTATCTTAATATATATTTCTCTATTGTGCTTTATAGAAGGCTTCCACTGTACTAAAAAAGGCTTCAATATTGTCCCAACTACTAGCAGGTGGAATATCACACCCTGAAGAAATAATATAGTTAGGGTACTTACAACACTCTGCCATAACGTCTTTGGTCGCTTTTTCAATAGACTCTTTGGTCCCATTTCTAAACTGTCCAGCTGGATCAACATTTCCCATCACCAAACGATCTGAAGGGATCTTGTCAATTATTTCACTCATCTTAATGGCATTCCCAAAATGGTAACCTACTGCACCTACTCTAACAATGGAATCTACCATCCGTACTACGTTATTACCACAGTTATGATAAATAACAGCGAAGTTCTCATCTTGAACAGCCTCTACAATTTCTTTTACATAAGGTTCTGAGAACTCTTCTGCAAGTTCTGGTGAGAGGAGACCCGTCAATGGTTCTGCCATAACAATGCCATTAGCTCCTACAGCCTTATAGGCTTTAGCATATTCTACTAAAAAAGCTGTAACCTTCTTCATGACGATATGAACCATATCTGGCTCTTCATAACAATTAATCATAACTTCAGATACGTCCATTAATCGGCCTGCCAATGAGAAGGGACCAATAATACCTGCAAATACAGGCCTATCTGTAATCTGTTTACAAACTTTCTCAATAGCTTCAATGTATTTTCCTGTACGTCCCGCCCCTATTTCTGGAATGACTAAGGCCTCAGCTGCCTCTTCATCTTCTATAATTCTTCCAATAACTGTAGGTATTTCATCATCTGAAAAACGGATCGTGGAACCAAAAGCTTCTGCTTCCACAGATAAATCCATCATACTTACAGCTGCTCCTGTAGGTACTTTGTCTGCTACCTTTTTCATTCCCTCTGCCTGTAAATCGCTATTATTAATGAGCTCATTTACGGTAATTCCCATCAAGGAGATACAAGGAAAAGAAAGCACAGGAATAGCTTTTTTCTGAGGACTATTTATGGTATCTTGAACCCATCTTTGCATATTCATTACGACCAACTCCTTATTTATTATTTTCATTGATGCCCTCAGTTTACAATTTTTCTACCTATTTTTTTGGTAATTATTATAGATATTTAAGAATTTCTTTGACTTTTCCCTTTTCTACCTTGGTATTTTTTAACTCCAACAAGAAAGTGGAATTTTCCTAGACTATGAAAAAAGGTTACCACCTATGATGATAACCTTTTTTGCTTTATCTTTTATTTTTTACTTTAAGAAAGTGTTCTTTCTAAATAAGGACTTAACTCTCCTGTGCAGCATAAGATTAAGCGATGCAACGCTCTTGTACAAGCAATATAGAGTAATTGCTTGTCTTCTGCTTCATAATAATTTTGCTTATTTACTTCATAGACAATAACGGCATCATATTCTAACCCTTTTGCCATATAAATAGGCATAATATGAACCCCTTTTTTATAGCCTGCCTCTTCTAGGTCTAATTCATGAACCTCTAATTTGCCACTTAATTTACTATAAACATGCTTCACTTGTTTTTGCGATTTACAAATAATAGCTATGGTTTCATAACCTTGCTCTTAATAGGCTTTAATCTGTTCCTCCAGCCACTTAAGCTGTTGCATTTCATTTTCATGTTCTACAATTAAAGGAACTTCTTCATGTCTTTCAAAGGCAACAGCTCCACTTTCTCCTTCTCTTAAGCGTGCTGTAAACTGGCTAATCTCATAGGATGAACGATAACTTTTATGGAGACTTAGCTTCAAAGCATTTTTAGGCTCTAGACAACTAATCACCTCATCATATAAATCTTCCGTTTCAGATTTTTCAATGGTTTGCCCTATATCCCCTAGTATGGTATACTGCGCCCCTTTAAAAATCTCTGCTAATATCCTGTATTGTAAAGGATAGTAATCTTGAGCTTCATCAATCAAAAGCTGCTTAATGTGAGGGTACAGCCTCATTCCTTCTAGCTTTAACTTTAAATACAATAATGCCATACCATCTTCATAGGTGACTAAATCGGGCCTTAAACTTTTAGCTGTAAAGCTTCGCATACTTTCTGTAGCTTTAGGTAGTTCTAAATCTTGTGATAGACGCCTAAATAAATTCCCATCCTTAAAGAGTTTTTCATAAAGTTTAAAACAGTCAACTCGTGTAAAACTTCTAATAGTCTCTAAAGTCTGTTGTCTATAAGTATTTAAGGTCTCATTCACGCGTTCCTCTAGATCATAAATCCCTTGACTTTGAAGTTCTTTGGTAAAGGCTTTTCGCTTTTCTTTTTCCTTTTCACGCATTTTTTTCTCTAATCGAATCTCAATACGCTCGAGACGTTTTCCCACAGCACTATTAATGGCATTATCCAAGAAATCCTTTTTGAGGTTTTTGCCTAAATCCAAGATTTCTCCTGCATAATAAACATCCTTGAATAGGATAAGCTCTTTCTCATAAGCTTTAATAAGCCTATCAAGTAGGGTGACAAACAAGCTAGAACCCTTAAAAGCAATGGTTCGTCTCACAGCACTTCGGTGTTTACTGGTTATCATATATTCCAGTTGACTGCTTCGGGAACGCATGCGTATTCTCTCTTTGAAATGGGCCTCAAAGAAATCCTCCATGGTGCTATATTTCACATTATCTTCTCCTAACTCTGGAAGAACAGTACTTACATACTCTCCAAATAAATGGTTAGGGGAGATAATCATAATATTTTCGCTCTTTAACCCTTCAGCTACTCGCTCATATAACAAATAGGCAATACGATGCATGGCAATAGAGGTCTTTCCACTACCAGCTACCCCTTGCACAATAAGCACATCATTTCCTTTATTTCTAATAATCTGATCTTGTTCCTTTTGAATGGTTTCTACAATATTTTTCATGGTAGTGGAGGCATTATGTCCTAATGCCTCCTTAAGCATCTGGTCTGTAATCGTTAGAGAGCAGTCAAAGAAATAGTTAAGCTTACCTCTTTCAATCTCATACTGCCTCTTTAATCCCATCTCACCTCTTATTTCACCACAGGGTGCCACGTAGCTGGCTGGCCCTAATTCATTGCGATAAAACATACTGGCAATGGGGGCTCGCCAATCATAAACCATGACTTCATAATCCGAATCATTCATCACATTTTGGTACCCTATATAGATGGCTTCTTTGTCTTCCCCTTCTTCTTGGAAATCAAAACGCCCAAAATAAGGTTTATCCACTACACGCTTATATTTTTCAACATGAGCTAATTTTTGTTCATAACGGGAGGTCTCTATTCTCTCCATATTATGGTACTGTGTCAGCTCAATATTTCTATCATAATCATCAGCTGCAGGCACACCTTCAGCCCACATCTCTTTTCTTAGGGCCACTAAGTTTTTCTTTTGTTCCTGTACTACTTCTGCTCCCATATCAATATGCTCCTTTAAAAAGGTGATGACCTTATTTAAATAAGCTTGTTCTTCCTTTAATACCACTTCATAATCACTCAACGAATATACCTCCAATTCTACCTGTCTATGATAGCATTTATGGCGTCCGCTGACTAGCAGTAGATTAAAGGAATGTTTGATAAGCTAGTTTTTCAATAGCTGATATTTCCTGTAGCTTCTCAATAATATCTGGAGTGTTGCTATAATCCTCTTTACAAATAGCCTCTACAAATAAGTTCACAAGTCCTTCAATCTTCTCCCCACTTCTTATGAAAAGCTGGGCTGCTTTTCCCCAACTTTCGTTACCTAATATCTCTTCATAAGTAAGAAGTGCCCTAGCTAATCGATCTCTTCCAGCTTGATGAGGATTGATAAGTCCTGGAACAAGTGGTGCCAATGGCTCAGGTAGACCTGGTAAAACACTTCCTGTAAAGGTTATAAAGTCACTATAAATCCCCTTCATTGTTTCTTTTGAATAAGTCTCTGTCCAAGCTGGCATTTCTCTTCTAAGCTTCTCTATTCCTTTTATACCTATAAAGTCTAGGGGTGGCTCCAAATAAGCTTGAGCCATTTGCCTTAAAACAGCTGCCATTATTTCCTTAGGTTCCTTCTCTGTAGGCTGCATTTCTATACCATAATAGGCATTTCTTTTGCTTAAATCCAAATAGCTCTCTTGCCAAGCCAACTTTAGATTTTCATAATTAATCCTTTGTACATCTTCTTTATCATTATCATGAATAAGCACCCCCTCGTCATCATAGCCAACCATGAGCACAATATGGCCTGGAATATGCATATGCTGATAAAACTTTTGGTGATAAGGCAAGTGATACATATCTAAGCCAAAAAGAATAACAGGAATTTCTCTATTAATAAGAACTTTGACTTCATCTAGAGTTTCTGTAAAATCCTTATCTTCCCCATGCCAAATCTTATAATCCATAAACGTCTTCCAAAATTCATATTGTTCTTTTCCAATGGTTCCCGTAGCTAATCTTATTTGCTGAGGCAGCCGGTTTTGCTCATTCCTTAAAAGCATAAAACCTCTGCTCACACGATGCATTAATTCTTCAGGAATTCGTTCTCCCTTTTTCCATTCATAGATATCTGCCAGTCCATTAACAGGGCATAAGTATTCTGCTGGCTTATGGGGTAAATCTAATTTTTTCATCTCTTTCTCCCTCTCTTTCTTTATTAGTAGCTTCATTCTAAAGTCTCTTATTGTACGAGAGTCAAGAGGGATTTTGTTTTATTTTTTTATAATAGGACAACAGACTTCTGTTACTAAATTCATTTGATTCTCCTCATCACCTGGCGAGCGATGATAAATATTAAGTAGAGGGCCTGTCTTTATATAACCGTTTCTATGGATCCAGTTAGAAAGGGCTTGATTAATTTGATAAAGCTGCCCATATTCCCCACTAAAAACAAGAGAGGCCACTAATCTCTCCTCCACTGTCTTTATAGGTCCCCCTAAGAGCTTCTTATCATCTCCTACTATTTCTCTTTGTACTTCTATTTCCATTTTATCTTCTGCACAAGCCTCTTCATAATAAATAGCTGCTTCATAACGAGGTACTGCATATTGTACCTTATACTTCTCCCCATACTTCCAAAGTTCTTGCCACATCAAGCCTTCTTCTTGGTACTCCTTGATTTCACCCTTATAGCTAATCACCTTTCTTGAAGGTAATTTTTTAATGGTAATATCACAATACCACTTATCTTCCTTTGTTTTTAAATTTTCTATAACCCCATTTAACAGCATGAGTTGTCCTTGTAATTTATCAAGCTCTTGTTGTTTTTGCTTCTGTTGCTGTTCCATATAAGTCATAAGACTTTGACTGTCTCCATATTCTTCTAAAATCTCTTTAATAGCTCCTAAGCCAATTCCCATATTTTTTAAAGCTTGAATCCGATTAGCTCTTGGCAATTGATTTTCATTATAATAGCGATAGCCCGTTAGCTCATCAATGAAAACGGGCATCAATAAGCCTATCTCATTATAATGACGGAGCATATAAATACTAATCTTTGATAATACGGCAAACTCCCCTATTCTTAACATCTTTTTCCCCTTTCAAAGATAATAATATTGCTATGATAAAACTCTTTTTCTTTTCTAAAAAGAGCGGTTCCTTATGATAAAGAAACACGCTCTTTTAAAAATTATCTAATTTTGTTTACGTACTAAGGTGTATTCATCCCCTATTTTATAATAAGGACAACGTTTATTAGGGCTGTAGCTCATTCTGGCTAGATCATCTTCATCCATAATCCCTTGAATACTACAAACATACTCCTCTAGATTATCATCATATTCTAAATACATACAGTTCTCACACATTTTATTTTCCTTTACATTATAATGTTCTATTTTATCAAAAGTCTTTACTACTCATTGAAGGGACTGATTAATAAAGAATTAGGGTATTCCCAAAAAGCTGGTGCCCTCTTTCATAATTATGACTCTCTCCAGTTAAAGTATCTAATAGGGTTGTAAATTCTTTATAATCCCACTCCTCTCCCTTCTCCTCCTCTGTCCACCAGGATGTCACTCTATAGCGTTCCTCAATATAAGCTTGAAAAGTGCCATTTGCTTCTTTTATAACACCCAGTTCTCTTCTTGGGGAAGTAAGCCGTCTTATCCTCACCTCATGAGCATCTCTTTCTTCTTCATAAGCTTCTTTTATTCTATAAAACAAGTGGCCCTTGATTGCTTTTGCATCTAGCCTATACTCTTCTTGCTCCTCTAGGGAAGGGAGCTTTATGCTATATATGACTTCTTCTTGGGTACGAAAGTCTTTTTCCCGGTAATAAACCTTTTGTCCCTCTCGCCCTAAATACCTTACCCAACCGTCTAGGTGCCTTTCTCTAATGGTTCTAAAAGGGAGATGGGTTGCTTCTGATTTTATAGCCTTAACTAAGGCTTCTACTGGGATAAAATATAAGCCTTCTTTTTCTTTAACTTGTTCATGTAGAAGGGCCTTGCTCTCCACTAACTCATAGATTTCCTCATACTCATAGTCCTCCATATGACAAGCATTAAAAACCACATATTCCTCTTGCTGCTCCCTAATAAGAGGTAGCTCATCTATTAAACCATGAACAACTGAAAGTCCTTCTAATAAGCAAAGTACCTTGAGGAGATAAAGGCGGTCCTCTTCCAAATCACAG
>JAEZKI010000525.1 GCA_023415525.1 Bacillota bacterium
GAACATCAGTGTCCTAATACCTGTTTTTATAACCTATTACTCTTCTATTAATGGCTCTACCATTGCTTGCTGCCCTTCCTCTGGAGAAGGTGACTCTGGTATAATACGTGTAAGACGCACGTCCACATTAATAGGCTTATTCATAATAACAAAGTTTTCTGGTATGCTCAGTTCAATAGGAAGGTTATAGTCACCTTCATGTAAACCGGTCAAATCTAACTTACCCGTAATAGATACTGTATCAAAAGTTACTAATTCTTCTGCAGTTGCCTTGAGTATAATACTAACCCGTGGGGTAAGGATTTCATACCCTAATTCTTCATTCATTCCCACTACCTCTATCTGCATTCCATTTATGGCTACATCAAAAGGATACGTATTTTCTTTTTTAATCTCTAAGGTAACATCTACTTGTTTATCAATTGTATCGATGTATTCAATTCCCTTTGGTAAAATAATTTCTGTCTTAATAATACTTGTTTGTATGAGATTGTCTAAGTTGATAGGTTTTAACTGAATCTTTTCCACTTGATCTACTAATTCTTCTTTTCCTACAATGGTTATCTCTTTAGGACTAATCAAGGTATTGGTATGCACATAATCAGCCGGTAATGTGCCTGTAAATGTTGCTTCGAGAGGAACTGTTTTTGTCTTTCCTATAGGTAGTTTTACATCTACTAACTGTATAGACTTCTTAATATTTTGAATCTCTTTACCTTCCTCATCATAAACCTTAACAGGTATTCTATCAATTAAATAATCTTGTGAGAATTTATCAATATTAATTTCAACACTTACTTCCCTAATACTGTCAATATCTGATTGTGCCCCACTTAAAGTTACTGTATTCGGTGTTATAATGGGTTCTAGCTCCATATAACCATTTTTAGGTTCCCCAATCTTCCGATAGGTAATCTTTTTCTCTACTGATTTTTCTTTTTCCAATATAACATTGGTCACCTCTGGTGCTGTACTAATCACACTAATCCCCTCTAGGGAAACAGTCACTGTATATTCTGCTACATTAATGATAGAGTCTACTGTTAACTCATTAATATAAGGTGTTAAGTCCAATGTAGCCTTAATAAGACTCTTATTCGCCAACACTTTATCGACTTGCAAACGTGGTCCTCTAATAACTGCTTTGAATTTTTGATCTTGTATTTTGTCTTTATTTTTAAGAACAAAACCTTTACTTTCTAGTTCAGTTAACCCCTTGATAACAATAGGAATATTTCTAATTTCTTGAGGTTGAGTAGGGTTCTGACTATTAATAACAAAAAGCCACAAAATAGCTGCCAAAACCAAAGATCCTATTTTCCACGAAAGGTTATGACTAAAAATTTTATTCATCTTTTCGTTTCCCCTTCCATATTGGCATCTTAATTTCACTACGTTTCTTTTTACGTGTAGCCATTAATATTTTTTTAATCAGCTCTAAATCTAGGCCTCTTTTCAACTTGCCATTGCGCACACAGGATACATTCCCTGTTTCTTCTGAAACCACTAGTACAATAGCATCTGAATTCTCTGATACACCTATTGCTGCGCGATGGCGAGTCCCTAAATCCTTGCTAATTTCCAAGCTATCTGATAGAGGTAAAAAACAAGTTGCTGCAGAGATACGATTGTTTTTCACAATAACTGCTCCATCATGAAGCGGTGTGTTTTTTTCAAATATATTAATAAGAAGTTGGCTGCTAATGACTGCATCAATAGGAATTCCTGTACGTTCTACATCCCCTAACTTAGTATCTTGTTCAATAACAATTAAGGCACCTGTTTTGCATTTAGACATATGCATGCAGGCTTTGGCTAATCCATTAATGGAATCATCACTTAATTCCCCTTCCTCTAAGTCATTACTACTAAGCAATGAATTAAAGATCTTCCCTCTGCCAATCTGCTCAAGAGCCCTTCGAAGTTCGGGTTGAAAAACTACAATAAGTACAATTGTACCTACCGTAATGGTATTGGATATAATCCACCATACAGTATGTAATTGAAAAACATAAGCTAAAATTGCTACTACTAAAACAATAATAACACCTTTAAGTAGGGCCCACGTCCTTGTATCTTTTATCCACATCAAAACGATATATAGTAAGTAAGCTACTACTAAAATATCTAAAATATCTCTTATTCCTATCTGAGGGAGACTTATAAAAGCCATTCGATTAAACAACTCTTTTATTACATCCACGCAGCATAACTCCTTTATTTTTAGCAATCTACATTTATTATATCATGTTTTATATAGAAGCACTATGACAGATAAACTTTTTATATGCTTATTATTACTTATCATCTCATAAATTATCTACTTTCTTCGTTTCTTTCTAAAAAAATAAAGAGACCTAAGTCCCTTTATTAATGTTCTAACGGCCCTTGTTTGTCGGACTGTACTTTGCTATTTAAAAGATCCTGCATATAATCTTTTGTCTCTATTTTCGTATTATAAACCGTCTTTATCTTTGTATTAGTGGTGCTGACTTGGATTTTAGGAATGACCTTAACATGGTAATAATTCTCTTCATCTTCGAAGCTTACGATCTCTGCTCGTTGATAATCTAAAGCAATAGCAAAAAATTGACATATTATAGCCACTATAGCCGTTAGAATAGTCATAATAACTACACCACCCATTCCTACATTCATATCCAGGAATAAAATAGCTAAACCAAAACCTGCTAAGTTCATAACAGCTCCTAAAGCAATGGCAATATAGGGAGCATAATCCACTGACTGCTTACGAATAATATAAACAATAGAAAACACAATAAAAAATATAACCATTGTGCAAAGCATGGTCTTATCAACTAATAGTCCCTTTAATTCTACTGAGAAAAAGCTAGTTAATACATCTAAAATCTCACTTTTGCTTGTCCCAGATGGTTGTAAAGCAACAACCATTTGGGGCATAGTAAACCACAGAATAATCCCTATTAATATAGCAATAACACCAATGTATCCTCCAAATAAAGCTGCTAACATAGGAACAAAAATCTCTACTCCCATAGCAAAACATAAAAGCGTTGCAATAATAAGCAAACTTTCTTTTGGAAATAAACGCATAAATAAAAGATATAATACCCATAACACCACAAATACTATAATACTTAATATAAGATTATTGCGAAAAATAAGAAGTGGTATCATAAACACGCAACCTAAAATCATCCATTTATCTGGTAAAAAAGTTGCCAATAAGGCCATAAATAGCACAATAGGTATTGTACTAAGGGGGCCAGTATACCCTATAGTTGCTATAAGTAAATTGATAGTCATTACTGCTATAATAAATCGTATACCAGGTAAAATAATATATTCATATTGCTTAAATAGCTTAATTATATTCTGTCTCATGATAAACAATGCTTCATTCCCCTTCATTTTCTGCCCCCTCTTCGCTACTCTTATCTTGCTCATACTTAGCAAGTTTTTTAAGTAACTTTTTATATTCGGCTGTCCGCTTTTGAGTCATAGCATAACGTTTTCCATAAACCCCTGTGGAAATCAAAGTATAAATAACCAACACTACTATCCACGGTATAATATAAGGTCCTATATAGACTTGTATAAACTCTGGTACGGAAGTAGGGATAATCAACTCCTCATTCATCATTTTCATGATATTAAAGCCCATAAAAAGTAACACGACTAAAGTTACTGAAAAACGCGTCTTAAAATTTTTAGCATAAACATAATCCTCTAAATAATAGCGACTACGCCTTGCATCTTCTTTTCCATAATTCTTATCATATATAGCGAGTTTTGTCATCAGAATAATTTTATTTTGATCTACCAATCCCCTCACTCCTTATCTAGAATTAGCCCCTCATCGGTATAATTACCTGCAGCATTCCAGAAGAGCCATTCTGAAAGTCCTGCATCATACGCTCCTCGAATTTGGTCTTTTATTTGTTTTTCTCCGTAAGGCTGATATGGCTTTTGCTTACCCATTGTAAAATCCTGTAACCAAGGCCGAATGATTGCTTTTCTATCTTGGCGCTCATTTTTATTGATTTCATCTTGTGCAACCTCCATAGACCTTAATATTATATCATAAGGTGCAAGATGTGGATACTCTATTCCAAAACAACCTTTCCCATAATGGGAAGGATACACCATAGGGCAAATATAATCCAAGTACTTACATAATTCTTTAAAATCTTGGCCTACAATCTCTGCATCTACTTGACTTGTAATAATCGTTCCAAAAACATCAGCTGAAACGTATACCCCATAAGGTTCAAGCTCTTCATGCATATATTTAACAAACTCTGTGATAATTTGAGACTTTGTCTTATTCGGCTCTAATTTCACCCGTTCCTCATCCATGCTCTCGTGAAAACGAACGTAATCAAATTGGATTTCCTTAAAACCACTACCAATAGCTTCTTTACAAATCTCTAATAAATAGTCCCAATTTCGCTTATCATAAGGATTTAACCATGTATCTCCTACACTATTGGTATACACCTCACCATTCACTGCTTGCATAGCTAACTCTGGATGAGTGGCAGTTGCTATATTATCTTTAAAAGCTACAATACGCGCTATAGGATAAACGTCTTCTTCATAAAGCCTTGTCATAACCTTTTGCAAATTCTCTATAGGTGGATTCTCTAAAACACATCCCATTTCTCTAAGCTTAGAATTATGAGAGGCAAAGGTCAAATAGCCATAGTCGCCTTTTATATCTATAACAAAAGCATTTACCTGTGTCTTTTTAGCCAAAGCAATATATTCTTCATACTGAGCTAGTTTACTAGCAGGAATATAGATGCCCCTTACAATCTTAGGGGCCTTATATAAATCATACTTAATCTCCGTATTACTTAAATATACAGGTTCTACCACTTCTTCTTTGGTTAAAAAAGAGGGGGGCATAAGCTTAGGAAGAGCTAAAACTGCTTTATCCTTTTTATTGGCAATCACTGCACCCATTCCTATTATGCAAAAAGCTACTACCAGTGTCAAAATTCTCTTTGTCCACATTTTATGAACTTTATACTGATAATAACTATTTTGTGGCTTTACCTTATATTTTTTCATCCGTATTAGCACTCCTACTCATACTCTTGTATTATATCATATATCATTTTATGAAACGATTATTGATTATGCCTAATATTCCATGGATTAATTGTGAATATTTCTAACTATATACTTCTTAATTATACCCATTATATCCTGTCATATTCAAGGCAAGTCTTGTAAGAGAATTTTTAGAGATTTTCAAATAAAGAATAGTTTCATTAAAGAAAAAGTCTTTTAATGGTAAGTATAAAATGCTGCACCTTTTTCAAATGTACTTCTAGCTATTCCTTCTAAGTGTTCCATAAATGAATCGGATTTGTTTCTCCTCCCTTCCCTATTTATAATGTAAATTTAAATTTGCACGAATATCCTCTACGTCAAAAACAGCATAGAAGCCTAATTATTACATACTTTAAAGACTTTACTTATGGTATGACTCTGTAAGTGCAAATGGCTAATCTAAATTTTCAGATTATTTAAATTGAGTATATCGTAAAAATTGAATTTATTCAAGAAGCTAGCTAGATATGTCCTAACTAACAAAAAAACTATTAGTAGAAATAACAAACATAAGAAACAGCTTCTGTAAAAAGATAACGAATCAAAAAGAATGGCAGACACCTATCTTAGAGTCTACCATCCTTTTAGTGAATTAATGTATTCTTGGCTTAATGAGATTGCTCCTAAGGGGAGTATATCCGAATCTTTGTATTCATCTCTTAAGAATAAAGAGCTCTATCTTCATAAGTGCACAGCTCTTAAGAAAGCTAGCAAAGTCATCTTTGAATATATAGAATCTTCTTCTGCACCTCTTCTAGCGTATTCACTCTTCCAGCTATCCAAAGGGCATACAGCGCTGCACCACAGGCTGCTTCTTCCTGATATACGGGGATTTCCATTTTTATGCCAAACATTTCTTCTGCTAGTTTTTGCATCAAAGGATTCTTCCGTATTCCATTGCCAGAGCCAACCAATCTGAAAGCTTTTTTTTCAGTTCTTATACACATCCTGTCATATTCTTGCTGAAGTTCTCTTAGAATCCCCAAAAGCATTCCCGCAGTCATGGCACCTGGATGAAAGTTCTCTACACCAATGCCGGTAATGCTTCCTTTTTCTCCTGGATTACTTCTGGTTCCTGAAAAAGTAGTTCGTACCTCCCAAGCTGACTCCACACCATATTTTTCAAGGAAATCTTGCGCATGTTCATTCATTTTTCCATAAAACGATTTATCTGGATTATCAGATACTTCCCTATAAAACTTCTCTAACATGGCATATGCCCTTCCACCACACAGTCCAGACCCTACCATAATATAACTATCCTCAGTAAGTGGCCGTAGTTCCACGTTTCCTTCACAGTGAATATAACCCTCTGTCACAAAGGAAATCTGACTTCCCGTTCCAATGTTTAAAAGCACTGTATTCTGAAAGTCACTTACGGACCCCAATACACTTGCCTGATTGTCTCCCAGTGAACTGATTACCGGAATCTGCTCTTTGGTTTGTCCAACCATTACATGGGGTTTACTAACAGCAGGTAGATAAGAAGTATCCACTCCCACCTCCTGTAGTTCTTTATATCGAAATGCCCTCTTTTCTAAATCAAAGCAGCCCCAGCTTGCAGCCATATCTGAACTGATTATTGGCTCTGTATTCTGGCATAGTTTCATGGCTATGTAGTCACTAATGGTAGTCATTTTAGCAGCTTTTACAGGAATTTTATCTTTCTTTTGTAAATAAAAATGGGTTGTCAAACCATAACCTGAGGAAGCCACCCCCACTCTTTCTTTTAGAAATTCTGCACAGGTATGTCCATCTTCCAATAGCTCATTACCACTTTCATCCTGCCAGGTGTATAATGGACTGACTGCTTCCCCTTCTTGGTCCACATACAGCATGCCATGCATTTGTCCAGTAAGGCCAATGCAAACTGGATTCCCATATTTCCCCATGAGCTCTTCTGTCTTATCTCGTGTCAGATGCCAAATTCGCTGGGGATCTTGTATTTTGTTAGCAGGATTCTTTCCCTTTAAAAAGGACTCATGACTGATTGTCTCATGGGCAACCAACTGACCCTTGTTCTCGTCCAATAAAACAATACTGATTGTAGTTGTCCCAATATCGATTCCCATTACATGCATATTCAGACACCTCTTCCTTTTTTGAAAACACTATTCCAAACCTTTTATCTTATAAGTTGCTGCCTTCCATCCACTGTTTGCTTCATTTTGCTTTAGAAGACATTGGAAAATCTGCTCTGCCATATGTGGAAAGTCCTGCGCCACCCTATAGATACCCAATTCTTCTCCACCAGGCATTGCTCCCACCATACCTGCAGCATGATGAATGCCTATTGCCCTGGCATATTTTTCAAAAACAATTCCTAATTCGCCAACGGCATAGATGACACTGTCACAGTCGGCCATAAAATCTAATGTCTCCCTAATGGTCTTATCTGTCAGCTCCTGTAAGCGATTATGATAGTAATAGGAAATATGTGCCACTTTACCCTTTTGTTCCAAGTGCCTAAATGCCTCTTCTCGTGCCCCAAGTCCTCCAATATCAATCTCATCCCAGCCAATGTATCCTATCTTTTTGCAGCCTTTCCTCTTTAAATGACTATGCAGCCTTTCCACAGCGTTATAATTATCCAAGCAGACAGCATCCACATATTGTCCACCATCTACTGTATCAAACAATACGATGCTCATTCCCAGTCCTCGTAACTTTTGTAGTGTTTTTTCTTCTAGTTGCATATCTTCTAACCACAATACTATATTTCTAATGCCTTTTTCATAAATCTGAAAAAGACACTTTTCTAAAGATATATCATTTGGCTTTTGTTTATAGAGTACCAGGGAGTCCAGTTCATTTGCCTTTGTCTGAAAAGCATCTATAAACTTTGAGAAAAATTCATTTTGTGCCTGGGCAACTAATGTGATGATTTCCGTATTCCCCTGACGTGGTCCATAATAGAGAGAAATACGGGTACCGCTCCCCTGTGTCCGCTCAATAATTCGTTCATCTTCTAATAGCTTCAAGGCTTTTCGAATCGTTACCCTGCTGACACCTAATTCCTCCGAAAGTCTTCTTTCAGGAGGAATCAAATCGCCATCTCCATAGCTTTCATCAAATATTTTTTTACATATATGGCGTTTTACATGCTGATACAGGTTATCTACTTCAAAATTTAATTTTGACATACTTACCTTCCTTAAGCACTCATCCCAGTAGATGCAGGATCCAGACGTTTAATAATATCCTCCTGAATTTCAGGTGAAAGATCGAGGAAATTCACAAATGTCCCATGAATTCGCACGATATATACTCCACTGGGTGCATATTTTTTAGGCTCCTCAAGTACCTTTCTCAGTATTTCCGGTGTCGTTACATTGACATACAGGTAGAATGGGGAAACCTTTTCTCTATCATAATCGTTAAAGAACAGTGGTGTAAAGATTTTTGTCTTAAATTCCAACCCTTTATCTGCAAGAGTCTTTCCTTTAAAATACTCTGGATTAATACCAAAATGAGAAGCACATCCCCCATTCATCCGTTCAAATGGTAGCTTGCGATTTGACAACATGCGCATTCCTAGTCCACCAAATGCATCTCCAAATAACGGATCCACTCCATAGTTCAGCATCTCTCTGGCTTTTCTTCCATCTGGTGTTGCTCCTACCCAATAGCCATACATTAAATGAGTAGATGGGGAGGCGAAATCTGCTCGGAAGGGATTACCAAGATAATTTTTTCTAGATGAAATCCTGTCTGCTACTTCCTGAACAACTGTTGCAGCCTCTTCATCCACCTTTTCAATATTATTCCCAAATTTGTCACATGCCAGCAAATACTGATACATCTCTTCATCTTGTTCAAAATTAGTCCACAGTGCCTCTAGCATTCTGTCTGCATCTTCTGGTCGCTCCTCTAGTAGGGTATCTATGGCGATAAATGAATCTGCCAGAACACTTGAACCGTGAATCAGGCAGCCACTGCCATTATATGGGGTTCCTTGTTTCTTCGTATTCCTCATATCAATACCAGATTCTATTCCACCCATCATAGAAGAAAGGAATGGCACCTGATAAAGGCCAATGGCACGGGAAGCGTTATTTGCTCCATTTATCATTTGATCCACATAAAAATCCAGTTCTTTATAGAATACTTCCCGGATATTTCTGAGCAGATCAATGCTACTACTATACCCCAGTTCTTCTACTGTCTTTCCAATTTGTTTACCAGTAATGGCTGATTTTCCACCTTGAAGTACAAGTTCAAGGACTTTCGGAAGATTCAACCAGCTATTGGTAGTATTGCCATTATCCTTCCCCATAATCAATGGTTCCTGACAACCAGCTATAGAATAGTCCGGCAGATCCTCATCTATTACGCCTCGTGCCCTTAACACCTCAAAAAGAGCATCGTCATTAAACAGGGATGGTGTAAGGACACCTGGTGTGAAGAAAAATCTTCCCATCTCCTGATACAGTTCATCTGGTGTATTTTTGTGAAGTTTTACTGATAGAATAGGCTGGGGCAAATTCATATCAAAATAGGCATCAAACATTGCGTAGGATGTGGAATTTGTCAAATCATTTCCTTCCTGATCCCTTCCACCAATCATCAGATTTTGTGAAATAGCCCAACTACGATCAGCCACATTATAGAAAACCAAAAGATGCTTCAGAAGTGCTGCTGTCATATCACGGCCTGTATCCTGGGCTGCCCTGTAG
>JAEZKI010000033.1 GCA_023415525.1 Bacillota bacterium
CTCTCCTTTTGACATGCCCATATATTAGGACGTATATATAAAATTAATTAGGTGTGCTTTGACGAATTGCCATAATTGTCTGGGGAGTGTATGATTGAAGTAAGTCATAAAGATTATAGGAGAATAGGTAGATGAAGGATGGGGATTTACTACAAAAATTGAAAGAACTTACTCAGGCTGGATATATTGAGGCTGAGCAGTTAGAGCGTATTGAAGAAGAGTATTTTAAGAAAGGAACACAAGATAAAAAGTTAATGCTAAGCTTTGCATTATTAGGGGTCTTGTTTGTGGGTATTGGACTCATTTCTATTTGTGCCTTTAACTGGTATTATATACCTCAAATAGTAAGGATAATCATTGCTTTTGTGCCGCTTATAGGTGTACAGATTTTACTTTATTGGCAGTATAAAAGAGAGGCTTCTAGGATATGGATAGAAAGTTTATGTCTTGGAGTGGGGTTGGCATTTTTATTGGCTATTGGGCTCATTTATCAGGTTTATCAATTATCCATAGGATTAGAGATTATTTTTCTCATTACTTTTCTAGCTATGTTACCTCTTATTTATTGCTGTGAGGCCTATTATTTATCTATTTTATGCTTAATGGGTGTTGTTTTTTATTCTTTATTAGAAGGCACCATGTTTTACAATATCTTAGTGGTACTCATTCTTCCCTATTACATAAGGTGTCTCAAAAATAGAGGTCATCAAGTAGGATTATTGACGTTAGGTATAATGATCTGGATTGTAGAATTTCTATATTTTACTTTAGATTATTTTGACATCAATTATATAACAAGTTATATGGTATTATTTATTTTATTTACTCGGGTCAAATATCAACCTTTATTTAGGGTGGTAGGACTTATTGCTTTTTACTCCTCAAGCTTTTTTATCCTGACAGTTCAGCCTACTTTGGCATGGGAGAATGTAACACAACTTTTACCTGGGATTGTTTTTTTAATAGCATTGGGTAGTAGAGCTTATAGAGAGAAGGATAAAGATGAGAATATAGAAACGGGCCTTTTGTTACTTCAACCTATCTTAGTAGGTGTCTGGGGAGGGACAGGTGAAGCATGGCTAATCAGTTTACTTTTTAATATTTATACTATAGGATGTATACTTTATTTATTATTAATTAAAGGAAATCAAGAGAAATCTCTTTCTAAATTAAGAGGTGGAACCTGGATGCTTTGCATGTATGCCCTTATTAAGCTATTTTCAGCTGATGTAGCTTTACTAACAAAAGGTGTAGGCTTTATTGTTGCAGGCATTGCCTTATTAGGAGCTAATATTTGGTTAAGTAATCATACTAGGAGGGGACAAAATGAGTAAACAAAGAAAAACTTATTTATTAGTGAGTGCGTGTATCCTGCAAGTGCTTATCCTTTTAGGCATGGTTATAGGGGTAAATTACATTTACATAGCTGGAGAAACCTATAGGATGAAAGCAACGGGCTATGATCCTTATGACCCATTAAGAGGGAGATACATACAATTAAGAATTCGTGAAGAAGTCCTTCCTTTAAAATCAGATGAAGAGATACCAATCCATGCTAACTCCTCCGATACCCCCCTCTATGCGGTATTTAGTAAAGAAGAGGAGGGTGGAAAACTGGTATACTGCACGTTTCATAGACCAGTAGATGAAAATTATTTAAAAGTGTATGGATGGGAACAAGATACGGAGAAAGATAAAATGTTCACATGCTATTTTAAAGTGGATGAGTATTATGTTAATGAAAAGATGGCAAAGGATTTAGAAAGGAAGATAAGTAAAACAGAAGAAGTTTATCTTGAAATTCAAGTAAATAAGGGCATTTATGTTGTGAAAAAACTAGTAATAGATGGAGAAAGTTATTAGACACTTAACGGGCATAATGATCCACAACATAGGTGGCTGATGGAAAGATAGCTCTAGCTAGTTCACTATAAGGCTACCACATATCATAGACTATAATGAAGTGAATAAGAAAAAGTATTTACATTTAAAATAACAACGACAAAAATAGATTAGATTAAAGAGGGGGTATACCTCATTTATCTAATCTATTTTTTGTAAAACGAATGGTTGTCTTTGATTTGAATCACATATTTAAGAAACCAAGTTAGATATAATAAGTTCATAAAACAGAACGAATTTACAGCGTATGATTCACATAACAATAATTCTAAGGGAAAAAGGGGGAGAGAGAGATGAGAGATACTCGCTATATTAATATACATTCACCATTAACAAATGAAGTTATAGGACAAGTCGTTGCTATGTCACAAAGGGAAGTAGATCAGATTATCCAAAAAGCAAAAGTAGGCTTTAAAAAGTGGAAAGATAAACCACTTCATGAAAGAGTAGAGTATCTATATAAAGTGGCAGACTTACTATTAAATAATGGAGATGAACTTACAGAGTTACTTATTAAAGAAGTTGGTAAAGATAAAAAAAGTGCAAAATCAGAAGTTATGAGAACGGTGGATTTTATCAGATTTACGGCAGATACAGCTAAAAATATGTATGGACAAAATATAGGAGCAGATGCATTTGCAGATGGGAAAAAAGGTAAATTTGCTATTACAAAAAGAGAACCAGTTGGTGTCGTGCTAGCTGTTTCCCCATTTAATTATCCAGTGAACTTGGCAGCTTCCAAAATAGCACCAGCACTTGTAGCAGGAAATGCAGTTGTATTTAAGCCAGCTACACAAGGAAGTTTAGCAGGAAGCTTTTTAGCAAGATTATTTATTGAAGCAGGTCTTCCAGAAGGGGTGTTAGGTCTTGTAACAGGTAAAGGAAGTGAAATTGGAGATTATGTGATAACTCACGAAGATATTAACTTTATTAATTTTACAGGTAGTACAGAAGTAGGACAGCATATTGCAAAACAAGCCCAGATGGTACCTCTTCTTATGGAACTAGGTGGAAAAGATGCAGCAATTGTTTTAGAAGATGCAGATTTAGACTTAGCAGCAAAACAAATTATAAGTGGTGCGTTTTCTTACTCAGGACAAAGATGTACAGCCATTAAGCGTGTTATGGTATTAGATGAAGTAGCAGATCAATTAGTGGCTAAATTAGGAGAAGAAATCAAGAAACTTAAAGTAGGAAATCCAGCAGAAGTAAGTGGAGACTTAGATGTAGTACCACTTATTAGCAAACAGGCAGCAGATTTCGTAGAAGAACTTATAGCAGATGCAAAGCTAAAAGGGGCAAAATTAATGTATGGAGGCAATAGAATGGGCAACTTAATTGAACCAACACTTTTTGAATATGTTACATCAGAAATGAGGATTGCCTGGGAAGAACCTTTCGGGCCTGTATTGCCAATTATACGTGTTGCATCAGTAGAAGAAGCGATTAAAATAGCTAATGCGTCAGAGTATGGT
>JAEZKI010000120.1 GCA_023415525.1 Bacillota bacterium
AGAAAACACAGCAGCCAGTGGTGCCTTCTTAGGAGCCTTTGCCATTGGCTTACAGCGGAAGTATGAGCAGGAGAAATTCTTTAAAATCTGTGTTGCTGCAGCTTTAGTGTCTTGCTGTGAAGTAGATAAACCTATTTGTAGCAAAAAGGAAGTTGATACCCTAGCCAAAAAATTAAAGGTTCAAGAAATACATTTACCTGAGAAGTAAGAAAGGATGAAAAGCATCGCAATGGAAAATCAACAAGAACGTTTAATACTCGTAGCTGCTCAGAAAAAAATTCATTCAGAAGAAGACGCTTTAGAAAGTCTAGATGAGCTTGAAGAATTAGTTGAAACAGCTGGAGGCATTGTCCTAGATAAAGTATTACAGCGTGTGGAACGCATTAACGCCGGCCTATATATTGGGTCAGGAAAAGTAGAAGAAATCAAAGAACTTGTGTACCAAAAAGGAGCAACCGGCGTTGTATTTGACGATGAGCTTTCTCCTATGCAAATGCGTAATTTGGCACTTGCCTTTGAAGTAAAAGTCCTTGACCGTACCATGGTTATCTTAGATATTTTTGCATCCAGAGCTCTCTCAAAAGAAGGCATTATTCAAGTAGAGATGGCACAACTGAAATATCAATACTCAAGGTTAACTGGCTTTGGTGAAATGCTGTCGCGCCAAGCCGGAGGTATTGGGAGCAAAGGTCCCGGTGAGAAAAAGCTAGAATTAGACAAACGTCATATTAAAGTGCGCATGGAAATTCTAAAAAATGAACTGGAAGAGATAGAAAAACATCGCCAACTTATTCGTTCCCGTAGAGAAAAAGTAAATACTTCTGTTATTGCCATAGTGGGCTATACCAATGCTGGAAAGTCTACACTTTTAAACACCTTATGTAAAAGCGATGTGCTTGTAAAAAATCAATTATTTGCCACATTAGATCCTACAACTCGTTCTACTAAGCTCCCAAGTGGCTCAGAAGTTTTAGTGACGGATACAGTAGGTTTTATTCGTAAATTACCTCATCACTTGATTAAGGCCTTTTATTCTACTTTGGAGGAAGCTAAGTATGCCGATGTTATTTTACATGTTATGGACAGTAGTTCACCTCATTTAAAGACTCATCAAGAAGTGGTTCATGAAACCTTAGGTAAATTGGGAATTCAAGATATTCCTATTATTGCTGTTTATAATAAGATGGACAAGGCCCCTGATCTTTATCCCAAAGTAGATTGGACAGAGTATCAAATTGCGATTTCAGCCAAGCAAGGTTTACAAATAGATAACCTACTCCAATTAATAGAAGATCTTCTCTATAGTGGTCGTAAAGCTTTTCATATTCATGTGCCTTATTCTAACCAAGATATCGTAGCCTTTTGTCATAAATATGGAGAACGCTTAAAAGAAGACTATGAAGCAGAGTATGTTAGTGTGCAAGGTTATATGCCAAAGGAGAAATACTTTAAAATAGAGCCTTACTGTAGATAGTAATTTTTGTCGAATTCCTTTTCATATTGGTTTAAAATTGAATTTTAAATTAAGTTTTTCATTTTTTATCGCAAATTAACTTTTTTTTATTATAAATAAGTGTCACTTTTCTGTAAAAAAGTTTCCCTCCTTTATAACCTTCTTATTTTTGTGTAGAAAACAGTAAGAAATGCCATAATGGTGACGATATTTTTTTGTATATATTATTCAAAAATAAGTGTATAATTTATTTATAATTTGGTGTAAAATTCTGGGAGGAAAAAAATGATCATCGAGAAAATTCATGTAGGAACCGTTCAATTAAACGCCTTTGAAATAAGCTACTACGCAATTAAAAAGCAAGATTTCTATGGTATTGAAGTACAAGAGCGCTATAATGACAAACTATTGAGCCAATGTGAATATTTTACAGAAGATGAAAAAAGTGCAAAGCTCTTTGCTGAGCGTTGTTTTAATGGCTTAGTGACACAAGCAACTCTCCTATCTCTCCTTGATGATTTTATCAGTGATCAAGAAGCTATACTGGTTTAAAAAGAGCCTATGGTATTACCATAGGTTCTTTTATTATATATTAGCCCACTTTCTTGCAGCAAAAGGTTAGAATATGCTATGATAACTTTGATAAGTTATTTTAAGATAAGAGGGAAAAAATGATACACTATAAGACCATTTATAATCCAAGTGAAATTGAAATAATTGAAAAAAAATCACGGTTTATTGCAACTGTTTTACCTACTTCGTCTCAAGAGGAAGCCGATTACGCTTTACAGCAACTTCGCAAAAAATATTATAATGCAACACATAACTGTTTTGCTTATCAAATAGGCGAGAAAAATGAAATACAACGTTGCAGTGATGATGGAGAGCCTCAAGGAACTGCAGGTAAACCGATTTTGGATGTTTTAAAAGGGCAGGATATTAAAAATACCCTTATTTGTGTGACACGCTATTTTGGAGGTACCCTATTAGGAACTGGTGGCCTTGTAAGAGCTTATGGCAAAGCTGCAAAAGAAGGCCTAATAGCTGCCGGAATTATAGAGAAACGTCCTATTCAACTTTTTCAGTTAGAAATGACCTATACCCTTCTTGGAAAAGTACAGTATTTATTAGCAGAAAAAGGGTATAGGCTACGTGAAACTATCTATTTAGAGAACGTTACATGTACAGTAGAGGTAGAGGTTGGGAAGCAGGAAGCTTTTTGTAAATGGCTTACAGAAAATACTCATGCTGAAGTTCTTATTCACGAAGGGGAGTATACCTACATTGATGTTCCCTTAGACGTATATTGCTAAAGAAGATAGGTTTATGCTAAAATAGCAAGGTGAGAAATGAGATACTTACTTAAGGAGGAAAATATAAAATGTCTGGACATTCAAAGTTTGCCAACATTAAGCATAAAAAAGCTAAAAATGATGCGCAAAAAGGAAAGGTATTTACAAAGATTGGACGTGAAATTGCTGTAGCTGTTAAAGAAGGAGGGGCAGACCCTTCTATTAATGGAAAGCTTCGTGACATTATCACAAAGGCTAAATCCAATAATATGCCTAATGATACCATTTCTCGTAGCATTAAAAAGGCTGCCGGAGAAGATAGTTCTGTTAACTACGAATATATTACCTATGAAGGCTACGGCCCAAGTGGTGTGGCAGTTATTGTAGAAACACTTACAGATAATAAAAACCGTACAGCAGGAAATGTACGTTCAGCTTTTACTAAAGGTAACGGAAATATGGGGACTAGTGGTTGCGTATCCTTTATGTTTGATAAAAAAGGACAGATCGTTATTGAGCGAGAAGCCACATCTATGGATGAAGATGAACTCATGATGTTAGCTATCGAAGCGGGTGCAGATGACTTTGAGGCTGAAGAAGAAGGCTTTACTATTACAACAGCTCCAGAAGCTTTTGGGGATGTCTATGCGGCTCTTGAAGATGCAGGTATTGAAATGGCAGAGGCTTCTGTTACTATGGTTCCTCAAACCTGGACTACATTAACTTCAGAGGCGGATATCAAGGCTATGAATCGTATGCTAGACCTTCTTGAGGAGGATGATGACGTGCAAGAAATTTATCATAACTGGGATGAATCAGGAGAAGAATAAACCTTTGATAATCAAGGGTTAGTAAATTTTATAGTATAAATAATGCCGCCAGCAATGGCGTACAGAGGACTTCTAATGATGGTGTATAAATGTGCCAAGTATATCATCCTTAGAAGTTTTCTTTTGTCTAAAATGCAATTCTCAAAAAATTAATTTAATATCTATTTATTAGAAATTCAACTCAATAGTTATTTATATACTTGATTCCATTATGCTAAATGCGTTTGTGATCTAAAAAGATTATTAGAGATAGTTTATCTGCTCCCATAACCCTAAGGGCAAAATCAGTTTTTAGGAAATAATATGCTGGGATATTAGTGCAAATAGAGAGGAGAAGAGGAGCCCATCCTTGTTTCTGCTTTTCTAAAATAGTCCTATAGTACCACTTAAAGGTGTAATTG